>CAWVYV010000015.1:0-14595 GCA_963934475.1 uncultured Alphaproteobacteria bacterium
CCCAAAGTATTCTTTAATACTTTGGGCAAGTAAGTCGGAATTGCAAAGTTATTAAGCTCACAATAAATAATTCTATAATTAAATGAAATAACTTCATTTTTAACTCTCATATTTATAATAAATACAGTATGCTCCTAGAAAGCTTAGGATTCAAGTATAAATGTACTATATAAATAAATATAAATTAAAAAAGAATTAATTTTTATCTTTGTCTACTAATTTTTGTTCTGCAATCCATGGCATCATAGCTCTTAATTTTGAACCTACTTCTTCAAGTTGATGTTCTGCTGCTCTTCTTCTAGTGGCTTTAAAACCAGGCTGATTAACCTTACATTCTAGCATCCAATTTCTTGTAAATTTACCGGACTGAATATCTTCCAGAATTCTTTTCATTTCTTTTCTAGTTTCATCTGTAATAATTCTTTTACCAGTTACATAATCACCGTATTCAGCTGTGTTGGAAATAGAATACCTCATATTAGCTAAGCCTCCTTCATACATAAGGTCGACTATTAATTTAACCTCATGTAAGCATTCAAAATATGCCATTTCTGGTGCATATCCAGCCTCTACTAATGTCTCAAAACCTGCTGTAATTAATTCTGATAAACCACCACATAAAACAACCTGCTCACCAAATAAATCTGTTTCACATTCTTCTTTAAAAGTAGTTTCAATTATACCTGCTCTTCCGCCTCCTGTAGCACATCCATATGATAAACCAATATCAAGTGCATTTGATGATGCGTCTTGAGACACGGCTACTAATGATGGAACCCCACCTCCCCTTAAATATTCTGATCTAACAGTATGACCTGGCCCTTTAGGTGCTAACATAAATATATCTATATCGTTTCTAGGCTCTATAAGTCCAAAATGAATATTTAAACCATGCGCAAACCCCAATGCTGAACCTGCTTTCATATTATCTTTTAGGCTATTTTCCCAAATTTCAGATTGAAGTTCATCAGGTGTAGCCATCATCATTACATCAGCCCATTTTGCTGCATCTGAAACATTCATAACTTCATACCCAGCGTCTTTAGCTTTAGACACAGATGAAGAATCTTCTCTAAGGGCTATCCTAACATTTTTAACACCGCTATCTCTCAGATTAGCTGCATGTGCGTGCCCTTGACTGCCATAACCAATAATAACTACATTTTTTGCTTTTATTAAATTTACGTCACAATCTCTATCATAATAAACTCTCATATCACTCTCCATAATTTATGTTAATATTTATCTATTCTTTAAATAATGCTTTCTCACCTCTGAGAATTGCAACTGCTCCAGTTCTAGAAACTTCTACTAAACCTAAAGGATTCATCAATTTAATAAAAGCATTTAACTTTTCTGCAGTCCCAGTTAATTCAAAAACAAAGGATTGATTTGAACTATCTATAACTCTAGCTCGAAAAATATCTGCTATTCTCAATGATTCAATTCTTCTTTCACCTTTAGCCTTTACTTTAACTAAAACGAGCTCTCTATTTACAAAAGCACCTTCATTATTTAAATCTACCACTTTTCTTACTGGAACTATTCTTTCTAATTGAGCTTTTATTTGCTCTATTACCATGGCTGTTCCAGTTACCATTACTGTAATTCTTGATAAATTTTTATCTTCATCTACCTCTGCAACTGTTAAGCTTTCAATATTATAACCACGAGCCGCAAACATGCCTACTACTCTAGATAATACTCCTGATTTATTATCTACTATAACTGAAAATGTATGTGTATTAATTATAGACAAATATAGACACCTCTCATAAAAACTTAATATTATTTAATTACATTTAATTCGTAATAAAGTAAAATGATTAAAGCTTTAAAAGTATATAATAATTACATAAATAAGTAAAAGATTATAGCCTGTAAGTAGGAGGTTTAGAAACACCTACAGCCCATATTGCTGAAATTTCATCAAATAATTTTCCATTAATATAACCCTCTACTTCTTCATCACTTATTGTTTTACTTGCTATTAAGCAGGCAATCCCATGGACCATGGACCAAGCAGCATTTACTGCAGAATTCTTAGAAATTCTTTTTCTAAAGCTTTCTTCATCCAAATTATTTTTTATAGAATTAATAAATAATTTATGAAATTTATCATAATTATTTAATCTATCTTGGCCTGAGAGAGGAAGAGAAAACATAAAAATAAATATTTCAGGGTTTTCATCTGCGTATTTTAAATAGTTTTTTCCTAAATTTATTAATTGCATCTGTGCTATAGAAGTATTGTTCTTAACCTCATCAAATAAATATGTATAAAAAATATTTTGACAATATAAGATAGATGCAATTATTAAAGATTGTTTATCAGAAAAATGTTTATAAGGGGCTGCTGCAGATACATTTAATAACCGAGTCGCCTCTCTAATAGAAAAATTTTCTAAATTATTCTTTTTTACAGCCTCTAAGACTTTAGATATAAGAAGGTTTTTAAGGTCACCATGATGATACGTTTTTTGTTTATCCATCTCCAAGACCTTAATTATAATATAAGAATATAACCATTAAAAAATTAGATCTATAATAAGCCCAATCCTTCAGTAGTTATAGCCTCTTTATTATCATTATCATTTAATTTCATATCATTATGCGCTGCCCCAGCAGATATCATAGGAAAAACATTTTCTAATTTATCAACACGTACATCCATAACTACAGGCCCATCATGATTAAGCATTTCTCTAATCGAGCTTTTTAAATCTTTTGGATCTTGTACTCTCATACCTTTTATACCAAAAGAATTAGCCAAAGCTATAAAATCAGGTAAGGAGGATGAATAAGATTCTGAATATCTTCCCTCATGAAAAAATTCTTGCCACTGTCTAACCATACCCATGTATTCATTGTTTAAGATAAAAATTTTAACAGGTATATTCAGCTGTTTTAATGATGAAAGCTCTTGCATATTCATTAAGAAAGAAGCTTCACCTGCAACACATACAACTGGTTCTTTAGGGTGAGCAACTTGCACGCCAATCGCTGCAGGAAAACCATAACCCATGGTACCTAACCCTCCAGAAGTCATCCATCTATTTGGTTTATTGAAATCTAAATATTGTGCAGCCCACATTTGATGCTGTCCGACCTCAGTTGTAATATAAGCATCTTTTCCTTTAAGCGCATTATTAAGCTCTTGTAATGCTCTCTGCGGTTTTATAGTTTTTTCTGAGTCAATAAAAGATAAGCAATCCTTTTTTTTCCATTTATTAATAGTATTCCACCATTTATCCATACTATTTTTATCAAGCTTGCTTTTACGAGTTTTTAACTCTTTCAACATCATATTTAAAATAAAATAACAATCACCAATAATTGCCATATCTACTTTAACATTTTTGTTTATTGAAGATGGATCAATATCAATATGTATTTTTTTAGAATTAGGGGAAAAATATTTTAAATTTCCTGTTATTCTGTCATCAAACCTAGCTCCAACACATAACATTACATCGCAATCATGCATTGCCATATTAGCTTCATAAGTTCCATGCATTCCTAGCATTCCTAGAAAATTTTTATTATCTGCTGCAACTGCACCTAAACCCATTAAAGTTTGTGTAATAGGAACATCTAAATAATTTACTAAACTAGTTAATGCCGTTGAAGCTTTAACACCTGAGTTAATTACACCACCACCAGAATATATAATTGGTTTTTTAGCTTTAAGTAAAATATCTAAAGCTGAACTAATATCATTCAATTTTGGTTTTTTAACAGGGTTATAAGAAACCATACTTTTTATCTTAACTTCTTTATAAGTAGTCACTGCATTTTGGATGTCTTTTGGCAAGTCTATTACAACTGGACCTGGCCTTCCAGTTTCTGCTATATAAAACCCTTCTGCAATAGTGTTTTCTAAATCTTTAATATCTTTAACCAAATAGTTATGCTTTGTACATGAAGATGTAATACCCACTGTATCTGCTTCTTGAAATGCATCTGTGCCAATTAAATGTGTAGGTACCTGCCCGGTTAAACACAGTAAAGGAATACTATCCATTAGAGCATCAGTTAAACCTGTTATTGTGTTTGTAGCACCAGGTCCAGATGTAACTAATACCACACCTACTTTGCCCGTTGATCTTGCATACCCCTCTGCCATATGAACTGCTGCCTGTTCATGCCTCACTAATACATGTCTAATTCTATTCTGTTTAAAAATTGCATCATATATAGGCAATACTGCTCCACCAGGATAACCAAATATAACTTCAACATTTAAATCTGCTAATGCTTTTATTATAATTTCAGAACCTGATAGTTTCATTATTTATCCAAATCTAATTATTAAAAAATTTTTACTATAAACTTATAAACTCTATTTTACATATTTATAATAACTTATTAATACAATTCTTTATATAAACACAAGATATTAGTGCAATATTTGTCTATTTTATCTTCAAAGTTTTCTATTTCATAATCTTCATTATATTGATGCTTAAACCAAGTATTTTGTCTTTTTGCATATTGATTTGTATGATTAATAGTTATTCTAGCTGCTTCCTCTAAAGAGATTTCTTTTTTTATGTAAGATAATAACTCTCTAACTCCATGAGCTTTCATAATTGGAAGATTTAAATCAAAACTATTAAGCTTTTCAACTTCTACTATTACATCCTGTTCCAGCATTCTATAAAATCTTTTATATATATTTTCTCTAAGAAACTCTCTTTTAGGTGACAATTTGATTTTTAAAAATTTATTAGAAATAACATTTTTAGGTTTATCAGATTTTATCCATTCAGATAAAGGTTTTCCTGTCTGCAACCAAACGGTATAAGCTCTAATTAACCTTTGTTTGTCATTTATATTAATATTTTTTTCAATGTTTGGGTCTTTGTCTTTTACCATTTTATAAAATTTTTCTAAACCTACTTTTAGCAAGATACTTTCTGCTTCTTTTCTATATTTATTTAATGTAGTAGGGATATTATTTAAGCCATCAGTTAGCGCCTTAATATATAAACCTGAACCTCCAACTAAAATAGGTATACGGCCTGAATTTAGAGCTAATTTTATTTCTTCTAAGGCTTTAATTTTCCATAAAACAGCAGAACATCTAGTTTCTCCAGAAATATAACCATATAACTTATGTGGAACATTAGCTTCAGTACAACTATCAGGACGCGCTGTTAGTATACGCAGCTCTTTATATACCTGCATACTATCAAAATTAATAATTATCCCATTTAGCTTTTTGCATAAAGATATTGCAAAATCTGACTTACCAGAGGCTGTAGGACCAGCTATAACTACTATGGGGCTAGAAATATTAATATTAATAATACATAACCCCTTTTAAATTAATTTTTACTAATCTTTACTGCTATATAAGATAGAATACCTTTTCTATTAATTAACATCAAAGCAAAATCTCGTTCAGCATTAATTTCTTCTAAAACTCTCATTGAAACATCATCAGGAGTAAAAACTTTATTCTGAGAAATTTCAATTATTATGTCTCCAGGAAGAATTCCTTTTTCAGAAGCATCAGTTTCTGATTTAACATTAACAACTAATACTCCATTAACATCTTCAGGGATACCAAATTTAGATCTCATATCATCTGTTATATTGGATAATAAAATACCTAATTCTAAAACTTCTTTAGTAACTACCTCATTACTATTTTGAGGCACCTCAGATACTTTAATATCTTCAGCCATTTCACCAACAATAACTTGAAGCTTCATTGACCTTCCATTTCTCCAAACTTCAACTGTTACAGGTTTATCAATTTCAGTTTCAGCTACAATTCTAGGAAGGCTTTTCATATCTTTAACTATTTTACCGTCAAAATTAAGAACTATATCACCTGCTTTTACACCGGATAATTTTGCAGGGCCATCGGCCATTACACCTGATATTAATGCTCCACTAGCTTTATCCATACCTAAACTAGCTGCAATATCATCAGTAACTGTCTGTATTCTTACACCAAGCCACCCTCGTCTAGTCTTACCATATTTTTTAAGTTGAAATATAACCCCTTTTGCTAAGCTTGAAGGAACAGAAAAACCGATACCAACACTTCCTCCTGTAGGAGAAAATATGGCAGTATTAATTCCGATAACCTCACCATCCAAATTAAACAAAGGTCCACCAGAGTTACCTCTATTAATAGAAGCATCTGTCTGAATAAAATCATCAAATGGCCCTGCACTAATGTCTCTTCCTCTTGCTGAAATTATTCCAGCAGTTACAGTATTAACTAATCCAAAAGGATTACCTATAGCAAGAACCCAATTACCAACTTTAGCTGTATCTGAATCTCCCCATTTAACGAATGGTAAATCATCTTCCGTCTCTATTTTTAATAATGCCAAGTCAGTTTTTTTGTCTTTACCAATTAGTGTGGCAGTGAAAGTTCTGTTATCAGTTAATATGACATTTATTGACGTTGCATCTTCAATAACATGATTATTTGTAACTATTAAGCCCGAAGAATCAATAATAAATCCTGAACCCATAGCTTGTTGAGGTTTTCTCTCTCTTGGAGCTCTTTTTTCACCACGCTTTTCAAAAAAGTCATTGAAAAAATCTTCAAATGGAGATCCTGGAGGAAACTTAGGTGCCCCTGGAGCATTAGGAACTGAAGACATAATAGTCGATATACTTACAACAGCTGGTGAAAGCCTAGATGAAAGCTCTGAAAAATCTGGGGGATAACTGTCAGCTAACGACACCGAACTAAATAAAAAAGCAAAAGTAAGTAAAATAGATATTTTCTTGATTATTAATAAATTTTTAAACATAAATTATCCCTTAAATAAAAGTTAGTTTTTAATATATTAATAATACACATTATAAATGAAGGTTGTGTTTCCAAAATATTAAAAAATGTTAATATCAATTAACAACATATCTATTTTACATATAAATCTTTATATCCGATCACTTGTCCTCATATTAAATTAAATAAAGTATAATTATACCTATAAAACAAAAGATAAAACCTAGAAACCTTATCCTATCTAAACTAAGATTAAGTATAAAAATTGAGACCTTTTTCATATAATTAGGAAAAAGGCTATACAAAATCCCCTCAAAAATAAAAACTAATGCAAAAGCTAGTAATATTACATTAAGTAAATCTAGGTCAACAGACATAAATATTATTAATTAATATTTATTCATTAATATCATTAAAGAATTCAAAAAAAGTACTCTCCGGAGATAAAACCATAGTAGTATCACCATTATTTAAGGCAACACTATAAGCTTTCATAGATCTATAAAATGCGAAAAACTCAGGGTCTTTACTAAAAGCTTCTCCTAAAATTTTATTTTTACCGGCATCCCCTTGACCTTTAAGTATTTCTCCGTCTCTTTCTGCATTAGCTAACAATACAGTACGCTCTCTTTCAGATTCTGAAGTAATTTTTCTTGCTTCTTCATTTCCTTCAGCCCTAAATTGAGCAGCTTCCTGCTGTCTTTCTGTTTGCATTCTTCTAAAAATTGCTTCTGAATTGGCTGGAGGCAGATCAGCTCTTCTAATTCTAACATCTTCAACCTTTATACCAAAATCTTTTGCTTCTGCTGCCACTAGTATACCAACTTCATCTAGCAAAGCTTTTCGTTTATTTGAAATCACATCTGCTAATGGAACTCTACCCAAAACTTGACGCAAACTATCATTTAAGATTGAACCAAGCCTATTTCTTAAAGCTGATTCATACCTTATTGTTTGATAATACTTAAGTGGGTCAACTATTATATACCTTGCAAATGTATCAACAATTAATCTTTTTTTGTCAGAACTAATTATTTCTTCTCTAGGGTTATCAAATAAAATCAATCTTTTATCAAAATATTCTACATTTTGCATTAAAGGTATTTTAAATTGCAAACCTGGCTCTTTAATTAATTTAACAGGTTCTCCAAATTGTAGTACCAAGGCCTGAACTCTTTGGTCTACATAAAAAAAACTGGAACCCCCAATAAACAATATTATTATTATAAAAGCTGATATAGCTATTTTTTTAGGTGTCATCGAGATCCTCCATTTGAAGTATTTGAATCATTTCTACTTTTTAGTTCTGGTAAAGGTAAATACGGAACAACTCCATTTCCTGCATTCTTATCTATAATAATCTTTTTTGTATTCTTCATAATTTCTTCCATAGTTTCTAAATATATTCTTCTTTTAGTAACTGCTTTAGCATTAGAGTATTCGTCATATATTGAAATAAATCTTTGTGCAGCGCCTTCAGCTCTTGCTATAACTTGTTCTTTATATCCTTCAGCTTCCGCAAGAATTTTAGAAGCTTCACCTCTCGCTTCAGGAACAATTCTATTAGCATAAGCCTCTGATTCATTTATTAATCTTTCTTTATCAGCTCTTGCTCTTTGCACATCTCTATAATCATCTATAACAGTTGCTGGAGGATCAACTCTTTGCATCAGCAATGAAGATATTACTATACCTGCTTTATAAGAATCCAATATTTCTTGAAGCATTCCTTGTGCTTCCTGCCTAATTTGTTCTCTTCCTTCTGATAAGGCAAATTCAATATTTGTTCTTCCCATTATTTCTCTCATAACACTTTCAGCACCATCTTTAATATTTCTTGCAGGATTTCTAACATTAAATAAATATTCAGCAGCATCACCAATGTACCATTGCACAACAAAATTAACGTCTACTATATTTTCATCTCCTGTTAACATTAATGACTCATCATCAATATTTCGAGTAGTTACTTGACCTCCTCTATCAGAGCCTTTTCTAAAGCCTATTTCAATATTTCTTGTAGTAGTTACTGGAACTACTGTAACTTTTTCTAAAGGCGTTGGTAGATGATAATTCAACCCCGAAGTAGTAGTTTCTACATATTTTCCAAACCTAAGAACTACACCCTGTTCTTCTGGTCCTACAGTATAAAATCCACTAATCATCCATATAGCTAATATAGCAATTAAAATAAGTGAAATTCCTTTTTTACCACCTGGTAATAAGGATCCTGCTTTATCTTTAGCATTCTTAATAATATCATCCATATTGTTATTATTCCATGGATTATTATTATTTCCTCCTGACCCTCCATTATTTGAAGATCCATTTCCTGAGCCCCAAGGCCCCTCATCATTGCTATTCCATGGCATATAAATTTCCTCTATACATAAATTATTTAAAGAATAATTATTTATATCATTGATATTATTAGTTACAAGTAATCTATATTAATATCTACTATATAATGTTATATCCTAATATAAATATTGCTATTATGTATTAATATTTCAAGCTATTATTAAATATATTTTTAATAAAGGACAAAAATGAAAAAATTAGATGAAGAAAGCATTAAAAATATTCTTAAAAAAGTAAAAGATATTAATTCAAACGCAAATATTATAGAAACAGGGACCCTAAGCAATCTTATTATTACAGAAGACCTTGTATCAATTATTTTAGTTATTAAGCATGAAAAAACACTTTACGATGATATTGTTAAGCAATGCGAAAAATATTTGAATGATTTCAATAGTTTAGTTAAATATAATATTGTTTTAACTACAGAAAATTTGGATTCAAATGTAAAGAGTGATCCAAATATAAAAAGTAGTATAAAACCAGAAAAAGTAAAATATATAATTGCTGTAGCTTCAGGAAAAGGAGGCGTCGGTAAATCCACTTTAACGACAAACCTTGCTATATCTTTAAGTAATAAAAATTTTAAAATTGGTATTTTAGATGCTGATATATACGGCCCTTCTCAGCCAAGAATGCTTGGTATTAAAGATGAAAAGCCTACACAGAATAAGTATGGTAAAATTACTACTGTTGATAAATATGGCGTTAAATGTATGTCAATTGGGTTACTTATTGACGAAGATAAACCGATGATTTGGAGAGGGCCAATGGTCCAAGGCGCTCTTGAACAATTAATTAAAGATGTTGATTGGGGAGAACTAGATATTTTATTTGTTGATATGCCTCCAGGCACAGGAGATGTCCAATTAACAATGAGTCAGAGAGTAAGCCTTACAGGTGCTATTATTGTATCCACGCCTCAAGATATTGCCTTAATTGATGCTCGTAAAGGGTTAAATATGTTTAAAAAAGTTAATGTACCAATCGTTGGTATTGTTGAGAATATGAGTTATTATCAATGCCCTAAGTGTAATGATAAAACCATGTTATTTGGTGATGGTGGAGCGAAAAAAACTGCAATAGATATGAATGTACCATTCTTAGGGGAAGTTCCTCTAGATATAGAAATACGTATTAACTCCGATAATGGAGAACCGAATAAAACATTTTCTAAAGGTAGTAATAACTCTATACATTTTGATGAAATTTCAAATAAAGTTTTAGAATTTATTAAGAATGATATTGATCAAGAAATAAATGAACCAACAATTAAGTTCGAGTAAAAATAATTACTTATCTAAACTACTCATCAATTCATTCCATTCTCTAGCACTTAAGCCACTCGATTTTTGGTCTATTTTTTTTCCAGCTATCAAAAGTTTTATTACTTTCATAGCCTCTGCTGAAATCTCAATAGAACCTGATCTATAGCTACTAAATGCTTCAGCTGTTATTGGCACCCATGCCTTCATTATATCATAAATAATATCTGCATATACTCTAATTTCATACTGAGCATGACTATCCGCTCTAAGATAAATAAAGTTCATTAGATTATGTAGATTAGTTTTCCAGTACCATTGCGTATAAGTATTTAAAGTAAGGTTAATTCTAGCTAATTCTCTTGCTAAACCATCTCTATTATTATCTATAATATCTCCATTAGATTTTTCATTAAGCAAATATTCATATGTATCAAAACATTTTTCAGCATCTCTTTTAAGCATTTCTAACGCTTCATTTGAATCCTTTTCTGACAATACTCCGCCCCTGCCTTGTCTATTAGATACAGACTGTACAGCTAAATCTTTTGCATCTGGGATATAAAACTCTTTATCTAAAACAGAATACCTAGCTGAATACTCATTGATGCTTGCTGTACGATGTCTTATCCATTGTCTAGCTATAAACATTGGTAATTTTACATGTAATTTAATTTCACACATTTCAAAAGGAGTAGAATGTCTATGCCTCATTAAGTATCTAATTAACCCTCTATCTTCCGAAACCCTCGTTGTTCCTTTGCCATATGATACCCTAGCTGCTTGAACCACAGCTTGATCATCTCCCATATAATCAACAACTCTAATAAAACCATGGTCTAAAGCAGGAAAGACTTGGTAAAGTATTTTTTCAATACCTTCTGCCACTGGCCTAATAGTTTTACTGGTATTTGCTCTTAAAGCATCAATCTCAGCAACTTGGTCTTCAGAAAGTGGGTTATTTTTATTTAATTTTTTTACCATAAATAAATCTCATTTATTAAATTATTATAAATATATAAACCATAATCTCTTTAAAAAAAATAATTATTTTTATTATTTAAAAATAAATTTTTTAAATAGCTTTTAAAATGCTCACTATTAATTATAATGAAGATGCTGGTTTATTCCAGCTATGGCAATAAACGAAATATTATATAAATGTTATGGACCCGGGGGCGGTACCCGGCACCTCCACCATATATATTAAGGGGGTGAAATAGGATCGACATGCATCGAAGGATATTTACTTTTGCTCGGAATGGTTCCTACGTAATGGGCCAATTTTATAACTGCAAACGACAACAGTCGTGAGGTTGCTCTTGCTGCATAAGCAGTAAGAAAAGCCGTGGTTCAACTCCCAGCGCGTCACACCGTTTGGGCGGGGCGTAAAGCACCTGGCAACAGAACGCTTTTGGAAGTGGTAGATTTATTCTACCACTTCTAAATAATTAAAAATTTATATTGTGTAGAAAATAATATGACAGATGATAAAAAAAAAATCTTAATAGACTATAATGCACATACTATTAATGCAATGAGGAATGTAGTCAAAGAAGTACTTAAAAGTATCCAAAATAATACCCTACCAGAGAATCATCATTTTTATATTACTTTTGACACAAATTTTAAAAATGTAGACATACCAAGTAGTTTAAAAAATAAACATCCTGAAGAAATGACAATAGTAATAGAAAATTCTTTCTGGGATCTTATTATTAAAGACAGCTTTTTTTCTATTACTCTATCTTTTAGTAATATTAAAAGTAAGCTTATAATTCCATATAATTCTCTATTAGTTTTTTCTGACCCTTACGCAAATTTTCATTTAAAGTTTCCTAAACTTGCATACAATAAAGAAGTAATTACTAGAATTGATAAAAATAAAAAAAATATAATTAATATTAAAGATTTTAAAAAGGATAAATAGTTGACTGAATTTAAATATGAAAAACTATTTCAATATAGCAAAGACACAACAGAATATATAAAATTAGAATCTAATCCTATTCACAGTTATGATGTTAATGGAAAAAAAATTATTATTGTTACAAAAGATATTTTAGAAAATTTAGCAAAAGAAGCTTTCTATCAAATTTCACATTTTTTAAGAGCAGACCATTTAAAACAAATGTCTGCAATTTTTCAAGATATAGATGCCTCAAATAATGATAAGTATGTTGCATTAACACTATTAAAGAATGCAAATGTTGCAGCAGGTGGTATTTTACCTATGTGCCAAGACACAGGAACTGCAATAGTAGTTGGAAAAAAAGGATCATCTATTTGGACAGATTTTGATGATGAAGAATATATTTCGAAGGGTATTTGGCGTGCTTTTAAGGAAAATAATTTAAGATATAGTCAATTAGCACCCTTATCAATGTTTGAAGAAGTTAATACCAAAACAAACTTACCTGCGCAAATTGACATCATGTCTACAGATAGTAATGAATATAGTTTTTTATTTGTTGCTAAAGGAGGAGGGTCAGCAAATAAAACATTTTTTTATCAAGCTACCCCTTCAGTGATAAGAACAAAAAAAATACTTGATTATTTACAACCATTAATAAAAAATATCGGAACTGCTGCATGTCCTCCTTATCACCTTGGGATTGTTATAGGAGGCACTTCTGCAGAGTTAAACATGAAGACTCTGAAATTAGCTACATGTAAATATTTAGACAACCTACCAATCACAGGAAATGATTCTGGAAGAGCTTTTAGGGACATTACTATGGAAAAAGAAATTCTAGAAATGACAATTAAATATGGAATTGGAGCTCAATTTGGAGGCAAATATTTTTGCCATGATGTAAGAGTTATTAGGTTGCCTAGACACGGGGCAAGCTTACCAATAAGTATAGGTGTAAGTTGTGGTGCAGACAGACAAGTAAAAGCAAAAATAAATGAAAAAGGTGTGTTTATTGAAAAACTAGAAAAAAACCCATCTAAGTACTTACCTACAATATCTGAATCGACACTATCAGAAAATTCTATAAGTATTGATTTAAACCAATCTATGGAAAAAATATGTTCTATTTTAAGTAAGTACCCAGTTAAAACTAGAGTAATATTAAATGGAACTCTAATAGTTGCGAGAGATATGGCTCACGGCAAGATTAAAGAAAAATTAGATAAAAATATTGAAATTCCAGAGTATTTTAAAAATCATCCTATTTATTATGCGGGCCCCGCAAAAACTCCTGATGGAATGGTAACAGGGGCTTTTGGTCCAACTACTGCAGGTAGAATGGATAGTTATGTAAAAACGTTTCAAGATAAAGGAGCATCAAGAATAATGCTTGCTAAGGGAAATCGCTCTAAACAAGTTACGGATTCATGCAAAAAAAATGGTGGTTTTTATTTAGGTTCTATTGGTGGGCCTGGTGCAGAATTAGCACAAAACAATATTACTAAAGTTGAATGTTTAGAATATCCTGAGCTTGGAATGGAAGCGATTTGGAAAATTGAAGTAAAAGATTTTCCTGCATTTATTATAATTGATGATAAAGGAAACGATTTCTTTCAATCCTTTGGTATCACATAATTTATTTATTTTTGTATCATACTTTTAGCTGACTTAACTTGGGTACTTTCATCTGCTCTTGGAGGTACAGTACAACCTTTCTGACAAGCTGGCCTTGCTTTCATTCTATCCATCCATAATCTTAAGTTATCTAACCCACTAATATCAATTTCTGACCATTTATAAATTCTTACCCATGACCAATTTGCAATATCAGCTATTGAATATTCATCACAAATCCAATCCCTTCCTTCTAAGTGTTTGTCTAGAACAGAGTAAAGTCTTCTACATTCATTTCTATAACGTGCAATAGCACTTGGTATTTTTTCTTCAAAATATCTACCAAAAACATTTGCCTGACCTTGCATTGGTCCTAAGCCTCCCATCTGAAACATCAACCATTCAATACATCTTACTCTTCCAATAGGGTCTTGAGGAATCAGCTTGTTATATTTATCTGCTAGATATAATAAAATAGCCCCGCTTTCAAAAACAGTTAGCCCATTATTATCATGGTCAATAATTGCAGGAATTCTTCCATTAGGATTAATTTTTAGAAACCATTCTTCTTTTTGTTCAGCAATATTAAAATCTAATTTTTTGACTTTATATTCTAAACCCAGCTCTTCTAAAGCAATGGAAATTTTATACCCATTAGGTGTTGCTGCTGTAAATAGCTC
>CAWVYV010000016.1:0-14061 GCA_963934475.1 uncultured Alphaproteobacteria bacterium
GTAGAACCTAATAAAAAACCTGCTTCACAATAAGAAAGATAATATTCCCACATTCTTTTAAAGTTTTCATTGAAACGCTCTTCTTTAGAAATAGTATCCCACTTGGAAACAAAAGTATTTCTCCAAAAGGATAAAGTTTTTGCATAATCTTTCCCAAAAGATTTTTTTATTTCCATGTTTAACTTAGCTTTAGAAGCAGCTTGTGATAATGCTTCAATAGAAGGTAAAAATCCACCCGGAAATATATATTTTTGAATAAAATCAACATTGTTTCTATATGATGAGTAGAGTTCATTATTAATGCTTATAAGTTGCACACCAATCAATCCACCATCTTTTAAATTTTCATGAAGCTTATTAAAGAAAACTGGCCAGTACTTTTCTCCTACAGCTTCAAACATTTCAATAGAGATAATTTTATCATATTTGTATGTAACATCTCTATAATCCATAATTTTAATTTCAACTAAATCGTTTAAACCTTGCTCATAAATTCTTTTCTTTGCATATTCAGCCTGTTTTTTAGATATTGTTAGTCCTGTAACTTTGGTGCCATATGTTTTAGCTGCATATTCAGCAAAACCTCCCCATCCGCAGCCCACTTCAAGTACTTCATCACTTCTTTGTATCTTGGTGATTTTACATAAGTTTTCATATTTATTTTCTTGAGCAGTTTTTAAATCAATTTTTTTATTAATAAAAATTCCTGAAGAATAGGTCATAGATTTATCTAGCCATTTAGAATAAAAACTATTACCTAAATCATAATGACTTGAAATATTTTTCTTACTACCATTTTTTGAATTAGGCCGAAAAATATGCTGCATGTAATTATATAAGCTATATAATACTTTTCCTTGAATAATTTTTTTATTATATTTTCTATTCATACCTAGTAACTGAATTACTTTAAGAATATCAGGGCTCGAAGCCTCAGAATTCATATAAGCCTCTGCAAAACCCATTGAACCTTCTTTAATTATTTTATTGAATATTTGCCACGAATGTATATCTAGTTCTGCAATAAATTTACTATTAATTTTTCCGATATAGAGTTCTTTATTATCAGGTAGTTTTAATTTTAATAAACCTTCATTTATATGAAGTAATTTAGTGATTAATTTTATATTAAATTTATTTATTATCATTTTTTATCATTTTTTATTAAACTATTGCTAAGTGACACTATTGTTTTACTTAGTTTTGGTTTTTTTATAAATTTTATTCCCTTTGCCCATAAAAAAAATGCCTGTAGATGGATTGAATAAATAACTTTTATTGTCATTAATGGGTAAATAAAGAAATATACTATAAGGTTTTTGTTGCTTAATTTTGTTTTTTTACCATAAAAAAGTGCATTAAGTAAGTTTATATTTTTATTATTTTCTTTTTTATAATACTTTATTTCAACTTTTAATGAATTATTAATAAGTTTAGTTTCAAATTCATAATCCCCTTCAATTTTAAAGAATGGAGAGACATGAAATATCTTTTTAGCAACTTCATTTTTATTACTATATTTGGTTATATAATAGTGTCTGTCCCCAAAAGTATTATGGACTTCATATATAATTGCTTTTATTTTTTTATTTTTTCCAATACAAAAATAGGTAGTAAGCGGATTAAATACATACCCTAATATTCTAGGATAACATAAAATAAATATGTTATCGTTCTTATCATACAAGTTATTATTAGTAAGCAATGTTTTCGCCCATTTAAATGGGTTTTCATAAGGCTTTTCTGTATGATCCTTAAAGTATAAACTAAATATATTAAATTTATTTAAAGAAAAGAATATTAGTTTTTTTTCAATCTTTTCAATTTCTTCTAGGTTTAAAAATAATTTAAATACCCTATACTTAAAATAATGTACTTTAGGGTGAAACCTATAGTGACTCACATGCCCTCTAAAAATATAATTATTACTTATCAAACTCATACTAAATAATACCTTTTTATTACTTACTTAGATTATAAAATATTTTTATCATCATTATATTTAATAGGCCATGGACATTTGCATCCAAATTTTTCAGCAATTTTTAATCCTGCAATTATGCCGTCTTCATGAAAACCATAACGCATCCAAGCACCAGCATGCCATATATTACCTTTTCCTTGAATAGTTTCTAACTGAGATTGTCCCATCAGAGCACCATTGTCTAAAATAGGATGTTCATAATATATTTCTTTAAAAATATATTTTTCTTCAATACTGTTTTTGGCAGCATTTAAAGTAATGAATAAAGGTAGGTTTTTATTTATATTTTGTAATAAATTCATCCAATAGGTCATTTGTACAGGTTCATCACTTCTTTTATTAGAAGGTTTATAATTACTAAAATAATTCCATGATGACCATAAAGATTTTATCTTGGGCATATATTTATCACATGAGTGAAGCGTTATTATATTTTTAGAAAACTTAAACTTACTTAGAACATTAAATACTTTTTGATCAATATTTTTTATAAGTTGTATAGATTGATCTGCATGGCATGCCATTATTATATGATCATATTTTGTTTTTAAATTATTAATTTCAACGTATACTGACTTATTATGAGATTCTATAGATTTTATATTTACACTAGTTTTATAATTAATATTTGAATTTTTTATTACTTTTTCAATATAATGCCTGCTTCCATTTTTAACAGTTCTCCATTTTGGTCTATTTTTAATATTTAATAAACCATGATGATAAAAAAAATATAAAAAGGTTTGTGTTGGAAACAATAATGCGTCTTTATTTGAACAAGACCAAACTGCTGAAGTAATTGGAATAATATAGTAATTTATAAATGAAGTAGAAAATTTATTTTTAAATAGCCATTCTTTTATAGTAGTTTGAGAGTAATTATTTTTCTTAATATATTTAGTAGCCAGTTTTTTAAATTTAAGAATATCATATATTAATTTCCATTGTCTTAGTTTAAATATATTTTTTCGTTGCCCAAAAATACCATTTAATCCTGAGCCTGAATATTCATATGAACCATTATTGCAAGATATAGATAATGACATGTTACTGTCTATAGTATCTACATTATGGTATTTAAAGAAATTAACTAAATTAGGATAATTTTTATTGTTATATACTATAAATCCAGTATCAACATTAATAGAAACCACTTTGTTATTTTTAATTGGGTAATCAATTTTAATAGTATTAGCATGACCCCCTAACTCTACATTTTTTTCATATATTGTTACTTTGTGCTCTTTAGATAATAACCAAGCTGCCGATAAACCAGATATTCCAGAGCCTATTACAGCAATTTTTAATTTTTTTTTTTTTAATTCATTAAATTCATTTTTTTCTTCTGATTGAATGAATTTATTCATTTCTTGTATTCCTGTAATTTTATTTATTTTAATGGCTACGAATAATTAATAGTATTAGATTGTATTTAAACTTTATTATTCACTTTTTATAGCAATTTTTGGTTAAATATGACTTACCTTAATATTTTAGATTATAAATATTTCAATATTAAAATTTTATTAGGCTCTTTATGCCTTATTTGTTTCTTTATATCACTTAATATACTTCCTCCATTAGATAGGGATGAATCTCGATATATCCAATCTACTGTTCAAATGCTTGAATCAAATGACTTTGTCAATATTAACTTTTTAGATACGCCAAGGCTAAAAAAGCCACCAGGAATATATTGGCTTCAAGCCATGTCCGCAACTTTTATAAAAAACATTTTTTTTCTTGATAGTCCACCCCTTTGGTCTTTTAGGTTGCCATCGGCAATAGGAGCAAGTGTATCTATATGGATAACATTTTTATTAGGGCAACTGTTATTTGGAAGAGCGCAAGGCTTTATAGCTTCCTTATTACTTATTAGCTCTCCTCTATTAATTATTGAATCGCATGTTGCCAAAACGGATAGTGCTCTTTTAGCCTCCTTTTTGTTTGTATTGTATATATTGGCTAAAATTATATTTTATATTGAACAAAATATAAAAAAACCTTCAGATATTACTATATTAGCTGCTTGGGTAGTTCTATCTTTTTCATTTCTAATTAAAGGTCCAATTGCTTTATTTATACTTTTTTTATTAATACTATTTTTTAGGTTTTCTAGAGAGCCTATTAATTATAAAAATTTTAAGCCTGTTATAGGAATTGTTATATTTATCATAATTGTCTTTCCTTGGTTTATGTTTGTGCAATCAGGCAATAATACAGATGTTTTTTTAAATTCTATTAAAAAAGATATGCTTTTAAAGTTAATAAGTGCCCAAGAATCTCATGGTGCTCCTCCAGGATCATATTTAGTATCTTCATTTCTAACTGCATGGCCAATTACTTTATTTATATTTCCAACAGTTATATGGGCATTTAATAATAAGAAAAATAAGCCTGTTAAATTTTTATTGTGCTCATTGCTTCCATCATGGCTATTTTTTGAGATCATGCCTACAAAGTTATTGCATTATATACTTCCATTGTTGCCTAGTTTAGCAATTCTAACTGCAGCAATGATTGTTTCATCGATAAAAGATAAAAATTTTATAGCTTCTTTTGATAAACACATATTTAGACTTGTTAGTATTTTGCCATTTATTGGTGGGCTATTAATTGCATTTGGAATTATATATTTAGCTAATATTTATGGAGAAGGTTTAACTTTTTCTATTATTATTATTGCTAGTATATATACTTTAGGGTCTTTTTTATCTGCATATTATATCTATACTCAATCTTTTATAAATACATTAATAGTTGTTGTTTTTAGTAATATTATTGCATTAAATTTATTAATACTTATGGTTCCAAATCAATTGCAAAAAATATGGGTATCCGAAAGAGTTTATTTGGAAATAGAGGAAAAAACTGTACTAAATGAATATGTCTTACTTGGATATTCTGAACCTTCTTTAATTTATAGACTTGGTTCAAAAACAAAAATAGCAGGTAATAGTGAAGAGGCTATAAGTTTAGTTTTAAATAGTAATATTCAATCTATAATAATAGAAAATTCATATTTAACGGAGTTTAAAGACTTGTCTGATAAAAAAGGTATAGTATTTAGGAGTATTAGTAAGCCTATAGTAGGTTTTAATTATTCAAAAGGTGAAAATGTTGAAATAATCATAATTAAGTTAAATTAATATTTATCTTTATTTATTAAAAATTATTATTTATAATAATGTTTCGATTAAAGGTTTTAAAAATTTTAGGGAGAGCATTAAATGTTACCAGAATTATCAGCTAAGGTAGAGGATTTATTAGAAAGAGTGAGTAAGTTCATGGATGATAATGTTTATCCAAATGAAAAAAATATTATAGCTGAAATTGATGAGGGCGACAGATGGCAACCATCACAAATTTTAGAAGGTATTAAAGCTAAGGCAAAAGAACAAGGTTTGTGGAATTTATTTTTACCTGATAGTGATCGTGGAGCAGGTCTTACAAATTATGAATATGCGCATTTATGTGAAATGATGGGAAGAACTCAATTTGGTCCAGAAGCTTTTAATTGTTCCGCTCCAGATACTGGAAATATGGAAACACTAGAGAGGTATGCTTCTGATGAAGTTAAAGAAGAATGGATGGCTCCTTTACTCGAAGGAACAATTAGGTCTGCATTTGCCATGACTGAACCGGAAGTCGCTTCATCTGATGCGACTAATATTGAATCTTCAATAATAAGAGATGGAGATGAATATGTAATTAATGGACGAAAATGGTGGACTTCTGGGGCCAATGATCCTCGATGTAAAGTTTTTATTTTCATGGGAAAATCTGATGCCAAGAACCCTGATAGGCATAAACAGCAATCTATGATAGTAATTCCAGCAGATTCATCAGGGGTAAAAGTACTACGTCACCTGCCGGTTTTTGGGTTTGATGATGCTCCTCACGGACATGCTGAAGTTTTATTTGAAAATGTTAGGGTTCCAGTAAAAAACATACTTTTAGGTGAAGGAAGAGGTTTTGAAATTGCTCAAGGGAGGCTTGGACCTGGCCGTATTCACCATTGCATGAGACTTATTGGAGTAGCTGAAGTAGCTCTAGAAAAAATGTGTAAAAGAACAAAAGAAAGAGTAGCATTTGGAAAGGCAGTATCAGAGCAATCTGTAACTCAAGAGCGCATTGCTGAATCAAGAATAATGATTGATCAATGTAGGTTATTAACTTTATTTGCTGCACATAAAATGGATGTTCATGGAAATAAAGAGGCGCGTAAAGAAATAGCTATGATTAAAGTGGCTGCCCCAAATATGGCGTGTAAAATTATCGATTGGGCAATTCAGGCTCATGGGGGAGGTGGAGTTTCTAATGATTTTGGTTTATCTAAAATGTATGCTCAATCTAGAACATTAAGATTAGCTGACGGTCCTGATGAAGTGCATCGTAATCAAATTGCTAGATTAGAATTAAAAAGACACAACTAAGAGTAACTATTTATGAATACAAATTATATTCTTAATATAGATGATATACCTGTTAAGGAAGCGCATAAATTAAATTTAAATAAACTTAGTGCATTTTTAACAGGTAAAATAAAAAATTTTTCAGGAATTACTGCAATAGGTCAGTTTAATGCTGGTCAATCTAACCCTACGTATGTAATAGAATCTAATGAAGGTTTTAGGTATGTGGTTAGAAAAAAACCTCCAGGTAAATTATTACCTTCTGCTCATGCTGTAGATAGAGAATATAAAGTGCAAAAAGCTTTATATGAAACGGATGTGCCTGTCGCTAAAATGTATTTGTATTGTGAAGACGAAGAGGTTATTGGAACCCCTTTTTATTTAATGGAATATTTAGAGGGTAGAGTTTTTGAAAACACATCTCTTCCAGGACATGATACTGAGGATAGAAAAGCTATTTATAATAGTATGAATGAAACATTAGCAGCTCTGCATAAAGTTAAGCCTGAAGAGGTTGGTTTAGAAAATTTTGGCAGACCAGGTAGCTATTTTGTTAGACAATTAAAACGATGGTCTCAGCAATGGGAGTTATCTAAACAGCAAGACATTCCAGAAATGCCATTATTAATTGAGTGGTTGTCAAAAAATATTCCAGATAGTGATGAAACTACAATAGTACATGGTGATTATAGATTAGGTAACTTAATATACGATTTAAAGAAACCCAAAGTAATAGCAGTATTAGATTGGGAGCTGTCAACTTTGGGACATCCATTAGCTGATTTAGGTTATAATTTAATGCTTCATGAAGAAAATTTTGACGTCAGAGTAGGCTATAGTCTAAAAAATTTAGACTTGGATAGTTTGGGAATCCCTTCTAAGGATTATTTAGTAAAGAAATATTGTGAAATGCTTAATAGAAAAGTTATTAATCCAAATTTTTACATAGCATTTTCTATGTTTAGAAATGTTGCAATTTTAGAAGGTGTCTTGGCCAGAGGACGAGCTGGTAATGCAGCATCTTCTTCAGCAGAAGAAAAAGGCGCCTTATCTAAACCGTTAGCTAAAATTGCTTGGGATTTAGTGCAAAATAGTAATTTAGATTAGTTGTTTCTAAACCTTAAATTTTTTCTTGATAAGTCAGAAATTTTGCTACAGCCCATAAGCTTCATATCTCTTTCTATTTCACTTCTAAAGTTTCCTAGAGCTTTTTCAACACCTGGCTGCCCACCTCCAGCTAGAGCATATAAATAATATTTTCCACCTGAACAACATTTTGCTCCTACAGACAAAGCCTTTAAAACATGCGTTCCTCTTTGTATTCCTCCATCACATATTACATCTATCTTGTCTCCTACAGCATCTACAATCTCAGCCAATTGATCGAAAGGACTTCGGGAACCATCTAACTGCCTTCCACCATGGTTAGAAACCATTATTGCAGTAGCTCCTATATCTACAGCTTTTTTTGCGTCTTCAACGCTCATAATACCTTTAAGGCAAAAATGTTTACCCCATTTTTTATTAATTTCTTCTGCATCTTTCCATGTCATATTTTGGTCTAGCATTTTTGAAAAATAATCTCCTACAGAGA
This sequence comes from uncultured Alphaproteobacteria bacterium, assembly GCA_963934475.1. Classification (GTDB taxonomy): domain Bacteria; phylum Pseudomonadota; class Alphaproteobacteria; order TMED109; family TMED109; genus TMED109. Next base: position 7,994 of record CAWVYV010000016.1, read on the forward strand.
TTGCTATATTCGTTCCTGCATTTACATGTCCTGATAATTGAGGCAGGTCAAATTTTTCATGTGTGAAATAATTTATTGCCCACATAGGATGACTAGCAAAACTTAGTAGACTTTTTAATGTCAATTTAGGAGGACTAGTAAACCCTGTATGTAGATCTCTTTCTCTATTTCCTCCAGTAATAGTATCAACTGTTAAGGCGATTGCTTCATAATTTGCTGCCTTACAAAGGTCAATCATATGATTATTTAGGCCTTTATCTTTATGATAATATAACTGAAATAATTTTGGTGAAGATATTTGTTCACTCATCTTCATTATATCTACAGTTCCTAAAGAAGATAACCCAGAGAATGTTCCAAATTTTTCTGCTGCTTTAGCTGTAGCTAATTCACCTTCATGGTGGAATAATCTTTGTAGTGCAGTTGGAGAACAGAACAGAGGCATATCTAGTTTTTGTCCCATTACAGTTACAGACATGTCTATATCTTTTACACCCGCAAGAACATTTGGAACTAAATCACAATCGTCATAAGCTGCAGTATTTCTATCTTTGGTAATTTCATCATCTGCGCCACCGTCAATATAATGAAAAATAGGACCAGGTAATTTACTTTTTGCTAATGCCCTAAAATCTTTGGTGTTATGACAGTCTTTAACCCTTTTAAATACCATTTTGAAATATTACCTTTTTTATAATTTTTTATAAGTTAATTACTTTATATATATATAAATATAAAGTAATTTCTATCCATAAATTATGGAATAATTTTTATTTTGGACCCATTCTTAATGACCCGTCTAAACGAATTGTCTCTCCATTTAACATTTCATTCTCATATATGTGTTTTACTAAAGCTGCATATTCATGGGGTTGCCCAAGACGATGGGGGTGTAAAGTTGAGTCTATTAGAGATTTTTTAGCATCCTCTGGTAAACCAGCAAGGAGTGGAGTTTCAAAAAGCCCAGGTGCAATAGTATTTACTCTAATACTTTGTCTTGCTAGTTCTCTTGCAATAGGAAGAGTCATTCCAACAATACCTCCTTTAGATGCGGAATATGCTGCTTGGCCTATTTGTCCATCATATGCTGCTATGGAGGCTGTGTTAATAATTACTCCCCTACTTGAATTGTTCTCTATATTGTTGTTTTGCATAACATTTGCTGCTGCTTTAAGAGTATTAAATGTACCTATTAAATTAACGTTAATAATTTTGCTGAAGAGGTTTAGTGGGCATGTTCCTTCTTTATTTAATACTTTACTAGGAGATCCTATGCCAGCACAATTAACAGTAAGGTTTATAGGTCCAGTATTTTCTATAATTTTTGTAAAACTTTTTAATATTAAATCTTCATTTGTAATATCTATATTTAGGTATTGGCAATTAGAACCTAACGCTTCTTGTTTTTTCTTTCCTAATTCTTCTTGGATATCTATGATTGTAACTGTGCCACCATGTTCAATTATACTATCAGCAGTTGCTCCTCCTAAACCACTTGCACCACCAGTAATTACAGCATTACAATTATTATAATTCATTTTTTGCCCTCTCTTATATTTTATGATGAAAATTGTTCATTTATAAATTTTTCTTCAAGACTACTTTCGTTATCAAATAGAAGTTTAAATGATAATTTTGTTGATAATTTGATATTTACTTTCTTTACATTTCTTACTTCAAGATTTCCTGCTGTAGCACTTACTCCTCTTGTTTCTGGTTCATTAATATTAAACTCTACAACAGAAGTTTTAGGTAAAAGTGCACCACTCCACCTTCTTGGCCTAAAAGCACATATTGATGTTAATGATAATAATTCAGAATTTATTGGAAGAATTGGACCATTTGCAGAAAGGTTGTAAGCAGTACTTCCAGCAGGTGTTGCTAACATTACTCCGTCACATACTAGTTCATTAAGACGTTTCTTATTATTAACATTAATACTAACTTTAGCAGTCATTCTTGATTGTCTTAAAAGAGATACTTCATTAATAGCAATACCTTTAAATTTTTTATTGCTAATATCATATGCTTCCATTTCTAAAGGAGAAACTTTAGTAATAATTGCGTTATTTATCCTTTCTAAAAGGTTTTCTTTCGAATAAAGGTTCATTAAAAACCCTATGGTCCCTCTATTCATACCATATATAGGAATATTATTAATCCCATAGGTTTCTATCACATGGAGAAGAAGTCCATCCCCACCTAAAGCAACTATAACATCAGCATCTTCTACTTTCGTATTTTTATATTTTTTAGATAATTCTTTTAATGCATTCTGTGCATCGTGAGCATCAGAAGCTATAAAAGCAATTTTATTAAATTTCATTATGATAATTATACCGTTTAATATGATTAATAGAATATAATAAAGTTAACATTTAATAAAATAAGTTAAAAGATTTTTTTAACCGCCTGTTACACTCATATGTCTTTTAACAGCTGGTCCTTTAGATCTTCTACTAATTTCAAAATCATGACCTTTTGGTTTTCTAGAAATTGCTTCTCGTATAGCATCTTCTAATTCTATCCCTGTTTTTCCTTGCAACAACTCTTTTCTTAGGTCGGCTGAGTCATCTTGACCTAAGCACATATACAGCATCCCTGTACATGTTAATCTAACTCTATTACAGGATTCACAAAAATTATGAGTAAGAGGAGTTATGAAACCTAATCTTCCTCCAGTTTCCTCAATTTTAACATATCTTGCGGGCCCACCAGTTTTATATTCACTTTCAGTAAGGGTGTATTTTTCTTTTAATTTTGCTCTTACCATTGATAAAGGTAAATATTGATCTGTTCTATCTTCGGTAATTTCTCCCATTGGCATAGTCTCAATTACTGTAAAATCATGACCTTCTTTATGTGCCCATGCTATCATATTGCCTAATTCATCCTCATTTACGCCTTTGAGGGCTACCGCATTTATTTTACATTTTAAACCAGCCTTAGTAGCAGATTTTAAGCCTCCCAATACTTTTTCTAGGTCGCCCCATCTAGTAATTTTTTTAAATAGTTCTGGATTTAATGTATCTATAGAAACATTTACTCTTCTTACACCATAATCATATAACTGATCAGAAAACCGAGAAAGTTGACTGCCATTTGTGGTTAGTGTTAATTCATCTAGCCCATTACCTATTCTAGAACCTAAAGCTTTAATAAGGTTTAAAACATTTTTTCTGACTAAGGGCTCTCCTCCTGTCAGCCTAATTTTTTTAGTTCCTAGATTAATAAAAGATGTACATAAAGTTTCTATTTCTTCAAGAGATAATACATCTTTTTTCGGTAAAAAAGTCATGTTTTCTGCCATGCAATATACGCATCTAAAATCACAACGGTCTGTTAAAGATACTCTAAGGTACGATATGGCCCTACCAAAAGGATCTATTAAAGGAGCTATATTACTTTTATGACTATCTAACATTTTTTTTACCTCTTTATATGGTTATATACCACTGTATATAATGGATCAAGAATTACTTTATATATTCTCATTATAACTTATAGTAAGTGTACGAAGTCGTTTAATTAATGGATATAGTTTATGGTTAATAAATTCGAAAAAAATGCTCTGGATTGGCCCATAGAAATATATGATATTTTTAAAGAAGACAAAATAAAACAAATAGCTTATGTGCCTGATGCGGGACATAAAAGTCTAATTGAATATTGTCAGAATGATGAAAATATGAATATGGTGAGTTTGACCACTGAAGAAGAAGGTGTCGGGCTTCTAGCTGGTGCTTGGTTAGGTGGAGAAAAAGGAGTGCTATTAATGCAGTCAAGTGGTGTAGGAAACTGTATTAATGCATTAGCTTCTATAACTCGTGCATGTGATTTTCCACTTCTTATGCTGATTACTATGAGAGGTGAATGGAATGAATTTAACCCCTGGCAAGTTCCTATGGGTAAAGCAACAGAAAAGATATTGTCTGCATTAGATATAAATGTATCTAGGTGCGAAAAAGCAGACGAAGTTTCAGAAACTGTGAATGCTATGATGGGTTTAGCTTATAAATCTAACCGTGCTACTGCAGTTTTGTTATCTCAGCGTTTAATAGGGTCCAAAAATTTTAAGGATTAGTTTATGCAGAATTATCAATTAAATAGAAGATACGTTATTTCTCAGATATTAAAAGATAGAAAAAACTCTTTAATTATAAATGGATTAGGAGGAACCTGTTGGGATGTTGCTTCCTTAGGAGATAATGAATTAAATTTTTATGTCTGGGGGGGTATGGGCAACTCTTGTATGATAGCTTTAGGGTTAGCATTGTCTCAACCAAAAAGAAAAGTAATAGTTGTTACAGGTGATGGAGAAATGTTAATGGGAATAGGTTCCTTAGCTACTATTGCTGTAAAGCAGCCAAAAAATCTTTCAATAGTTGTTTTTGATAATGAACTCTACGGAGAAACAGGTAAGCAAAAAACGCATACCGGTCATTGTGCAGATTTAAGTGCAATTGCTCTTGGTGCAGGAATTAAAAATTCATCAATTATTAAAACTAATGATCAATTATCATTATTGTCTTCAAATATTAATGTTATAAAAGAGTTAACTTTTTCACAAATAAAAATAAATAATGAAGATGGTCCTCTAGTATTGCCCATAAGAGAAGGAGCTTATATTAAAACTCGTTTTAGAAAGGCAGTATTAGGTAAAGAAGCATTGTTGGAATAAAAAAATTTATTAAAAAAACTATTTTCAAGTAGGTTAAAAAAGTTTACATTCAGGTGATTTTATTGAAATTTATAAATCTATTTAAAAAATATAACTAATTTATATTTTTATTCATATTCATTTAGCTAAAGAAAAGGAGATTAATATTGTCAGAAAATAATAATAGAGTTCCAAGTATAGCTAATATGGAAGCAGATGCATGGGAAGATATTAGAAATGGCGTTAGAGATTTATGCGAAAATTTTCCTGGAGCATATTGGAGAAAACTTGATGGTGCAAGAGAGTACCCAGAAAAGTTTGTTAAAGCTTTAACTGATGCAGGCTACTTAGCATGTTTAATACCTGAGCAATATGGAGGTTCTGGACTACCTTTAGAAGCTGCATGCGTAATACTAGAGGAAATTCAGAGATCTGGGGGTAATGGCGCAGCTTGTCACGCCCAAATGTATATTATGGGGGCTTTATTAAGGCACGGTTCTGAAGAACAAAAAAATAAATACTTACCAAAAATTTCTTCAGGTGAGCTGCGTTTACAAGCATTTGGTGTTACAGAGCCTGATGCTGGAACTGATACATTATCAATAAGAACAAAGGCAGAAAAAGTTAATAATGGCTATGTTGTAAATGGCCAAAAAGTATGGACTAGTAGGGCTGAATATTCTGATTTAATGTTATTATTAGCAAGAACAAGTTCTGATAAAAGTTTAAAAAGAACCGAAGGTTTATCTTTATTTATTATCGATATGCAAAAAGCAAAAAATAATGGCTTAACTATAAAGCCTATTAAAACAATGATAAATCATGCTACCACAGAAGTATTCTTTGATGATTTAGAAATTCCATTAGATAGTTTAATAGGTGAAGAAGGAAAAGGGTTTAAATATATTTTAGATGGTATGAATGCAGAGCGTATTTTAATAGCTTCTGAATGTATTGGAGATGCAAAGTTCTTTCTAGATAAAACAACAGAATATGCTTCTTCAAGAATTGTTTTTGGAAGACCAATAGGGCAAAACCAGGGTATACAATTTCCAATTTCTAGAGCTTATGCAGAAACGGAAGCTGCGGCTTTGATGGTAGATAGGGCGGCAAAATTATTTGATAATAATATGTCTTGTGGTGCAGAAGCTAATATAGCCAAACTTCTATCTTCAGAAGCTTCATGGAAAGCAGCAGAATCTGCAATTCAAACTTTTGGGGGTTATGGTTTTGCAGAAGATTATGATATTGAGAGAAAATATAGAGAAGCAAGACTTTACCAAATTGCTCCAATATCAACAAATTTAATTTTGGCATTTATAGCTCAAAATGTATTAGGTCTTAAAAAGTCTTATTAGGAGAACATATTGAAAGCATTAGAAGGTATATTAGTAGTTTCTTTAGAGCA
>CAWVYV010000017.1:0-13830 GCA_963934475.1 uncultured Alphaproteobacteria bacterium
TTTGTTGATTTATATGAAGTGTAAATACCTGATATAAACCCAATAATCAAAAAAATTATTAATAAAATTGGTTTAGTATTAAAATAATAGTCTAAAGTCCAGCCTATTGCTCCTCCTACTAATATATTAGCAAATAAATCTGAAACAATTTTAAATGCGTGCGAAAAGCCATTAAATTGTTTATTTTGATACTTATTATTTTCGTATTTGTTATTTGCCTTAATATTATCTATCTTCTTTGTTAAGTTCTTTAATGAATTATTTATATCATCTACTTTTTTTTTATTAGACATGCATCTTAACCTCTAAAACTCATTTTTTAAAAAATAATATATAGATATAGTAGTGTCAAGAAAGCCAAAAAATATATATATTATGCAACTTTAATTTTTTCTGCATCTTTTAATGAGACAGATACTAATTGAGATACTCCTGGCTCTTGCATTGTAACGCCATACAATCTGTCCATTCTGGACATAGTTAATCGATGATGACTTACCACTAAAAATTTAGTCTTAGACTTTTTTGAAATAGAATCAATTAAATCTAAGAATCTATCTACATTTGATTCATCTAAAGGAGCATCAACTTCATCTAATACACAAATAGGGGATGGTTTAGTAAGAAAGACTGAAAAAATTAATGCCATTGCCGTTAAAGCTTGCTCTCCACCAGAAAGCAGACTCATTTGTTGCAGCTTCTTTCCTGGTGGCGAGGCCATAAGCTCAAGACCAGATTCTAAAGGGTCATCTGACCCTTCAAGTTTTAAATAGGCTTCTCCTCCTCCAAATAAATCTGTAAATAAAGTTTTAAAATGTTTATTAACTTCTTCAAAGGCTTCTACTAACTTTGATCGGGCTTCTTTATTTATAGCTCTTATGCTTGACCTTAATTTAATGATAGCATTAGTTAAGTCTTCTTTTTCTTTATCTATTTCTTCTAATTTTGTTCTTAATATCTCTGAATCTTCTTCTGCTACTAAATTTACAGGTCCTATTCTTTCTCTTTGTATTATGAATTTTTCTAATGCTAAGTTAGATTCTTCTATATCTGGCATTTCTATAGAGATATCTATTATTTCATTAAACTTATCAGGGTTAATTTGCAGTTTTTCATATATTCTTTCTTTATCATCATTATTTCTTTCAATAGATTGTTGAAGCAGCCCTTCTTGCCTGGCTTTATCTTCTCTATAATTTATTAATTCTTCATTAAAGGATCTAAGTTCATTAAGAATGCTTTTATTTTCATTCTCTTTACTAAGTAATTCTTCAGATATTTTAGTTAGCTTTTCTTTTAAATTATCAGTTTCTTTTAAAATTTTAATTTTCTCTTCTTTTATTTGTATTGGTTTGAGGTTCAGGTTTTTTATATCTAATTCTGCAACATTTTTATTAACTTTAAGGTGTTCAATTCTATTTTTTATATTATTTATTTGTGTATCTAATCTAGATTTTTCATTAACTAACTGGTTTAATTGATTCTCTCTGTTCTCTATACTACTTAACTCTTTTTGGTAGATTGAAATATGATTGCTTAATTCCATTTTTTTTTGGTTATTTATGGAAGTTATTTGGTCTATATTCTTTTTTAGATCTTCTATTAGAGTGAGAGATTGCTCTTTTTGCATACAAAGCTCTAGTTCACTAGATAATGTTTTAAGTAAATACTCATTTTTTGACTTAGATGATTCTAAGATAGCTAATTTAGTTTTGCTTTCATTATTGCTTTCAATATAAATTGACAGTGCACTTTGCTCTTTTTCTATGCTGCTTCTTATATTTATTTTGCTGTTATTTATTTTTAGCAAGATTTCATTGTTTTCAATTTTATTTTTTTCAGATAACAATGTTTTAGAGGTTAAATTAAAAATAGCAGCCTCATAGCTAATAATTTCTTTTTGAACAGAATTAATTTTAGAAGTTAGTTCTATAAGGTTTGTTTTATTTTGTAATATTTGATTTGCAGGTGTTTTAGCATTTTCTGTATGGGTATATCCATCCCAACGCCATAAACCACCATTTTTAGTAACTAATTGCTGGCCGGGTAAAAGTTTATGATGCAAAAGGTCACCTTGTTCAGTATTTTCAACCAAGCCTGTTAATTTTAAAATATTCAAAACTTCAGGGACACCTTTTGTATGATTAGATAAGCTTTCAATACCGTTTGGAAGGCTTTTTAAAGCTAGTTGATCTACTTTTCTCCATTCAATAGAGGCTTTTTCAAGTGATGCTTTTAGTCCATGACCTAAAGCCGCTTCTATTGCCTTTTCATAACCTTTAGGGAATTTAAGATAGTTTATAACAATATTTTTTTCATCACTTTCAAATAATTTTGTTAGAATATCTTTGGAAGCATTATATTGATCTATATTTCTTAATTTATCCTGTAATACTATCTTTTTTTGATTAATTTCTTCATTAAATTTTTTAATTTCTTTATTAATAATATCTAATTTCTTAAGAGCAGACTCTTCACTATTATCTTCATGTCTTAATTTGTCTTTTAGAAGGTTTATTTCATTTAAAAAAACATTTTTTTTATTATTTTCTTTATTTATATTATTTGAATTTTGTATTTCATCTATAGTTTTTTGTAGGATATTTCTAGCTTCTCCTGTTTGTGCATTTATTTTTTTTACTTCGTTTTGTAAGTTTTCTCTTTGAGATGAATTGTATGTCAAAGCCCTTTCGGATTCTGTTAGCTTTTCAGAGTCATAGGCTTCTTCTTTCTTTAAATTTTCTAATTTTTCTTTAAGTTTATTTATATTTGTATCTGTAGTATTTACGTTTATTGTGTTTATACTATTAGTTAATTTTTTATGTTGCACATCTAATTCTTTATATAATTCCTCTTCGCTAAATAGTTCAGTTATTAAATGCTTAATAATATCTTTTTGCTTATTCTGTTCTAAAGAGAGGGTTTCCTCTTCTTTGATAAGAATGTCATATTCAACTTTTAGTTTATTCAATATATTAGAATATTTTTGGTTTTCTTCTCTTAATGACGGTAAAGTGTTTTCAATTTTTTGCTGTTGCAATGATTTTCCAGCTATTTTTCTAGTAATCTGATTTACGTTTTCATTACAGTTTTCTAATTTTTTTTTATTGCTTTCAATTTTTTCTAAGTTGTTTTTCCAGCGTTGATAGAGAATTGTTGCTTCTAGATTTCTAATATTTTCAGATATGTTTTTATAACGCTTTGCTTGATTGGATTGTTTTGATAATTCTTTTAATCTACTTACGTCATTCGTAATAATCTCTTCTAATTTTTCAAGATTGTTTTCTGTAGATTTTAACTTAAGCTCACTTTCATGTTTTCTTGCGTGTATCCCAGAAATTCCTGCAGCTTCTTCTAAAATTTGTCTTCTTTCTTGAGGTTTTGAATTAATAATTTTACCTACTTGACCTTGGTCAACTATTGCATTGGACCTCGAACCAATAGCTATATCTGCATATAGAATCTGAACATCCCTTTGTCTTACCTCTTTATTATTGATTCTATATGTTGAACCCACATCTTTTTCTATTTTTCTGGAAACTTCTATCTCAGCGTCATTAGTATATGTTTGGAGTAATTCTTCATTATTGTTTTCTATAGTTAATATAACTTCAGCTGAATTTCTTGACGGGCGTCCTTTAGTACCTGCAAAAATAATATCGTTCATTTCTCCAGCTCTAAGTCTAGAAGGCCCTGCTTCTCCCATGTTCCATTTCATTGCTTCTACTATATTAGATTTTCCACACCCATTAGGCCCAACTAGCCCAGTAAGTCCAGGCTTAATATCAAGTACAGTAGTATCGACAAAGGATTTAAAGCCTGTAATTTTTAATCGGGTAAATTTCATTAAGAAGCCACATAAAACAATATATATTCTATATATTGCAGGTTAAAATTTTTAATTAACAAGGTATGCCTTTTCTAGTAAAAATATTATTTTAATATTTTCTTTAGGTTTTTAAGGTTAAATTTACCTTCTACTTTATTTCCATTAACAAAAAAAGTTGGAGTTGCTTCTACACCTTTAATATCTATAGCATGCTTTCTACCGGCAAGTAATGATTTCCATCTTTCTTGGTTTTGAGGTGTTTCTTCTAGGCAGGATAGAATAGTTGATTCTTCTAATCCTAAGGGTATTAATATGCTTGATATTGTCTTCATAATATCGTCAGATCGTGTCCATTCAGCTTGTTTTTTAAAGAGCCTACTTAGTACCGGAAAAAATTGATCATCATTCATGCATTGAGTTATCATAGATGCTATCATTGCTCCTCTATCAAGAGGAAAATCATAAAAAATTAGTTTTGCAGTACCTTTATCAATAAATTCTTTTTTTATAGCTTTTAAATCATTATTGTGAAAACTTGCACAATGCCCACAAGACATAGAGGCATACTCTTCTATAATAATTTTGGCATCTATATTGCCTAAGACTCTTCCTGAAAGGGGTTTAGAAGTTTCATCTGAAAATGATGCAAACGGTAATGCTAAGCACATTATAAATATAATTTTAATTAGACTCTTCATTTTAAAACTCCTCTAAAATTTTAGTTTATTTTACTTCAGAAAAAAATGATTTTGCAAATCTGCTAAGATTTTCCTTTAGTTTTTCATTTTTAACTTTGCTCAGTATAGAATTTAATTCTTTGTTTTCTTTAGTAGATAAAGTATTTTTTTTGATAGTTACAGCTTTATTTTCATTTTCAACTCTTCCTTGCTTGATTTTTATATCCGTAACAGCTTTATAACCCATCATTAATGTAATTCTATTAATAATTTTAGGAATTGTATATTGAAACTCTAGCGCATTAGAACTATTACATTTAACTATAAGTACTTTATTTTGTGTTAGAGATTCAGGTATAGAGTAAGAGCTTATCTCGTCTCCAACTATATCTTTCCAATTAGTTAGAACTTTTTGTTCTTTAAACCCTCTTTTTTTAAAAATATCTTTAGTAATGCTTCTTGATAAAACATTAATTCTTTGAGGTGTATATTTTTTTTTTGAGTACATGTTTTATAATCAACGTATAAAGTTATAATAAAATATTAATAATTAAATTATGGAATATCTAGGCTTTGGATACAAATAAAAAAATTTTAAAATGGTTTGATAAAGAAAAAAGAAGTTTACCTTGGCGAAATTCTAATAAATCATCAATAGATACATACAAAGTATGGATTAGTGAAATTATGCTTCAACAAACAACTGTTAATGCTGTAATCCCATATTTTAAAAAGTTTATAAATAGATTTCCAAATATTGATTCCTTAGCTGAGGGAAAATTAGAAGAAGTATTATCAAACTGGGCAGGGTTAGGCTATTATTCACGAGCAAGAAATATTCATAAATGTGCAGGGATAATTGTAAATCAATATAATAGCGTGTTTCCTAAAAAAGAAATGGAGTTAATTAAGTTGCCAGGTATTGGAGATTATACAGCTGCTGCAATATGTTCAATTGCCTATAACCAAGTAGCAATAGCAGTTGATGTTAATATAGAGAGAGTTATTTCAAGAATATATAATAAACATAATGCAAAAAAAACAGAGATTAAATTCTTAATAAGAAACATTATTCCTTTTGATAGGCCAGGTGATTTTACAGAAGCATTAATGGATTTAGGTGCAAAAGTATGTAAATCAAGAAATCCTAGTTGCATAATTTGTCCATTAAAAACTATATGTGAAACATATTTAGTAAATAAAGAGGCTCTGTTAAAAGAAATCAAGGTTAGTAAAAAAAAACAAATTAGGTATGGCAATTGTTATATTGTTTCTAGAGAGATAGACCAGAAATATTTTTTTATTAGGAGGCCTCATAAGGGTCTTTTAGGAGGAATGTTATCTTTTTCTTCTTCTGACTGGAAAGAAGGAGAAGGTAATTTATTACATGAAAAATTATTTGAAAACTTAATAAAGAGTAATAATTTAAATAAACCCATAAATGTGATAACGCATACATTTAGTCATTTTAAATTAATTTTAAATATATATTTATTAAAAATTATAGAGAACATAGATTTAGAAGGAGAATGGATAGAATTAGATGAAGCCTTTACGCAATTACCATCATTAATGAAAAAAGTAGCAAACACTATTTAATGTGTTTTGTTTTTATTGCTTCTAATTTTTTCTCTCAGTTTATTTATTGATATTAATTTTCCATTTTCTTCATAATGCCAGTAATCCCATCCATTACAGGCTGTATACCCTTGTAATTTAGCGCCAACTTTATGAATTGATCCTTCAAATTCTCTATCTGCTAGCAAGCTTCCATCTGCTCTTACAGTAGCTTTATGCTTTTTATTAATATCGTGTAGTTTAGCACCTATTTTAAGCATTCCATTATCAAGTAAGCTTCCAAATGGAACTTTTACTTCTGCTTTCATGTTTTTAGTAATGGTAAGCTCTTCATTTGTAAGTTGTTTAGTTGATTTAATTCTTTTTTTAGCAAATTTCATATATTCTTTATTTTGTTCAATGCCTATGAATCTTCGCCCAAGTTGTTTTGCAACAGCTCCAGTAGAGCCTGTTCCAAAAAATGGGTCTAATATAATATCTCCTGGTTTTGTAGAGGAAATAATAATTCTATGTAAAAGAGATTCAGGTTTTTGTGTGGGGTGCAGAGTTTTTCCTGAATTTTTAATTCTTTCTTTTCCTGAGCAAATTGGTAGGGACCAATCAGATCTCATCTGTTTATCGTCATTTAATACTTTCATAGCCTTATAGTTAAAAGTATATTTTGATTTTTGATTATGACTAGCCCATATAATTGTTTCGTGTGCATTTGTAAATCTATTACCCTTAAAATTAGGCATTGGATTTGATTTGTTCCATATTATATCGTTAAGAATCCAAAAGTTTAGATTTTGAATTACTGATCCAACTCTGTATATGTTGTGGTAAGATCCAATAACCCATATTGTCCCATCTTTTTTTAAAATTCTTCGCGCTTCTGTTAGCCAATTTATAGTAAACAGATCATATGCTTCAAAACTATTAAATTTATCCCAATCATGACTTACTCCTTTAACATCTGTTTGGTCTGGACGTAATAAAGGTTTTGATAATTGTAAATTGTAAGGAGGGTCCGCAAATATCATATCTACCGAATGATCTTTTAGTTTTGACATTTCTTTGATGCATTCGCCTAGTATATATTTTTCACTCATGAGATTCTCTTTTTATTAAGTTTAAAAATAATATACTATTTACTTAAATAACTTAAAAGTTTTTCTATGATAATTAGTTATGCCATAAGATTTTATTATTTTATAATGTTCTTTAGTACCATAGCCAACATTTTTTTTAAAATTATATTTAGGATAAATTAATCCGAGTCCATGCATTAAGCTGTCTCTGTGCACCTTTGCAATAATAGAAGCAGCAGCAATAGAGAGACTTTTAGTATCACCTTTAATAATGCTCTTTGTTTTACAATTAATATTTGGAGAGTGTATTCCATCTATTAATGCTAGTTCAGTTTTCTCTTTAAGACTTTCAAAGGCTCGTTTCATTGCTAATAAACTTGCATTAAGAATATTGATTTCATCTATTTCTTGGTTAGTGGCCTCGCCAATACTAATATCTACGGCATACTTTTTTATATTGTTTGCTATCTTCTCTCTTTTAATTTTAGATATTGTTTTTGAATCATTAATTCCTTCAGGTATTTGATCAAAATTTAAAATAATTGCAGCAGCAACCACGGGGCCTGCTAAACAACCTCTTCCTACTTCGTCTATCCCACAGATGAACCCATTAATATTTTTTTTATAAGATTTTTCTATGTCTAGATTAGGTAAAGTTTTAGTCATTATTAAATTTTATCTAGACTCTCTATACCAAGCAGAGAATATTAGAATAATACTTAGAAAAAGTATTATATACCATGGAGTTATAGGAGTTTGTCTTAAATTTTTAACAAAATATTTTTCATTTTTAATAAGTTGTATATTTTTACTTACTTCTTTAATTTGAGCTAAATCTATATACTTAATAGAAGGAATATTATTTTGAGTATTTATCCAGTTAATAGAACCCATATTGTTATCTACAATAGGTTTTATAATTTGGTCTGTAGCTCTAACATCTAAATATTCAGAAGAATTAGGGTTACCTACTATTATTGAGGTTGAAGAGCCTCCAGATGACAGTTTCCAGATCCCCTGTTCTGGTGATAATATTTTTCCAATTTGCTTACCATTCCCTATTTCATCTAATGATATTTCTATTTTTTTATTACTAGGAGAAATAAGAGAAACAGGCTTATTGTTTAAAACTAAAGAGTTTCTTGTTATTAAAATTGTATCATTTTCTACCTTTGCTGATAATTCATTTTCTTCTAATTCGGGTTCTTTCATTAGCCAGTGCACCAGCCTTCTTAAAAGGTCTGCTTGTGGACCTTTATTGTTTTCAGACCTTGACCATACCCAAGATTGATCCGATAAAATCTGAGCCACTCTACCTTGCCCTATACGGTTTAAAACTAACAAAGGTCTATTTCCAGGGCCTTCTAATAAAACGTCACCGGATACAGTTAACCCTTCTACCATTCTATACCATGGCCCCCAATCAGTTTGATTAGAAGAATCTTTTAAATTAGCAGTAACAGGATGCCTTAAACCTTCATTAGTTATGCTAGGTATAAATTCCTGAGAGATTACTTCGCCTGTAGGCGAAGTAGGTAAAATATTTTGCAATGGTGATTGTGATAAGCTATATGGGCCAGCATAAGCTGGGCCAGCTGTATCCAATAAAGCTCCGCCATTAACAACATATTCAACAACATTCTTTAAATAATATTGAGGAAGTATTCCTCTTAAATGGTATTGATCAAATATAATTAGATCAAAATCATTTAAATTTAGTTGAAATAATTCTCTAGTTGGAAAAGGTATTAAAGATAACTCTCCAATAGGAGTTAAATCTTGTTTATTAGGGGGTCTTAGTATTGTGAAATGCACTAAGTCAACTGAAGGGTCAGAGTTTAATAGGTTTCTCCAACTTCTTAAGCCCATATTAGGCTCTCCAGATACCAGCATGACCTTAAGTCTTTCTCTAATGGCATTTATTTCTATTACAGACTTATTGTTTTGTAGTGTTAATTCTTCTGACCCAGGTTCAACTTCTATATTTAATGAGATAATTCCTGCTCTATCTAAAGGTAAAGTAAGTACAACAGTTTCGCCAATTGTAATAGAACGTGATTGTTTACTTTCATTATTCATATTTATTGAAACCAAAGCGTTAGGAACATCGGAGGAAGTATCTTCTACTCTAATTTTAATTATAATTTCTTCACCTACTATTCCAAACCTAGGAGCAGATTCAATAATTAACCTTCTATCTTTTTCATTTAGTTCTCCTGAAAGTAAAAAGTTTATAGGTGCCTTAAAATTATAAGCATCAAGGTTCTTTGGAGCATCTTGAATTTGACCATCAGTTATAATTATTGCGCCGGCCACTCTGTCTGAAGGAATATCCGCTACCATGGAGCTTAATGGATCAAAGATGTTGGTGCCGTTTTTACCTTGAACTGTTTTGAAACGTAAGTCTAAATTATCAATTTTTTGTAATTTTTCTTTAAGTTTATCGTATGTTTTTTGTGCTATTTCTTTTCTATTATTAATGTTTTGACTAGGGCTTAAGTCTAAAATTAAAGCAACTGTATCCGGAATATTTTCTCTATTTTCTGAAATCATAATTGGATTAGCTATGCATGTTAATACTATACAAATTAAAATAGTACGTAAAACATTACCTGATGCTTTATATTTAAAGCCCATAAAAACCATTATCAAACTTAAAAAAGATAAAAGGTAAAATAAATTGTAAGAAATATAAGGATATAAAAATATATTATTTACCATTGGTTACTCAACTTCTCTTGCTTGATTTGGTTTGCTATTTAATCTATTTAAAATAGATTTTATATGCACTTGGTCTGCTTTATAATTTCCTGTCATTGCATACATAACAAGGTTTATACCAAAGCGATATGAAAACTCCCTTTGTTTCTCACCACCGGGTATTACAGAATATAATGGTTTGTAACTTGAGTCTTTTGCCCAAGCTGATGCCCAGTCATTTCCTCCAATTATAACAGATGATACCCCATCTTTAGAGTTTTTAGCAGTAGCTTCTACCCATACATCTCCACCAGAATATCTACCGGGCAGCTCACTTAAAAGATAAAAGGATCTTCTAATTACATGGTTTTCTGGAACCTTAATAAGGATAGGTAAGTCAAGAGCTTTTAAAATTATTTTTAAAGATTCATGTTGTTTGCTTTTTTTCTTAGAGATGATATTGGTAGGACTTAGGTCTCTAGTATCAAAAACTATTAGACCTCCATTTTTCATATATTTTTGTACTTTATTTATTATAGTATCAGATAAAATGTTATCTTCTTCAGTAACTGGCCAATATATTATTGGATAAAATGATATATCATTTTTGCTTAAGTTTATAGCTATAGGAGGTCCTGCTTCTATTGAGGTGCGTTCCCTTAAAACTCTTGTTAATTCTAAAAGCCCTAGGTATGAAGTCTCGTCTACTTTTTCATTTTCTGTAACTATATACGCTAAATGCGTTTGTAAAGCTGAAGCTTTATCTGCTGCTTCTAAGTTCGCTATATTAAAAGTAAAATAAAATCCTATTAATAAAAAACAAGCTTTATATATATTAATGAGTTTCTTAAGCTTTATTTTTCCTCTTATATTTAAGCTAATAAAGTAATCAATAAATATTAAAAATAATAATATGATTAATAAGAATGCTTTTAGATTAATAGTGTTTTCTGATTCAAATTTTTCAAAAACAGTACTTTTTTGAAAAGTAATTGTTTGAGGTGACACAGCTTTTATGTTTTCCCCTAGATTAAGCGCGCGCATATATAATTTATTACCATAAAAACCTGGTGCATGTCCTGAAGTTGGCGACAAATCTTCTGAGCTAAAATTAGTTGGCAATGCTTCGCTTGGAGGCTCCACCAATCTACCAAAGCCGTCTAGCAACTTATAAGGCGATAAGGGTAATTCATTAGAGTTGTCTTGTTCTCCAGAGGACAAGTTAATTATTCTATCAAGTATTTCTACAAAAGTTCCTGTTAATGGTAAATTAGACCAGTCTGCGTTGGCTGTAATATGAAAAAAGACATTCCAGCCCTTTTGAATAGCTTGTCCTGTAATTAAAGGAGTACCATCTTTTAAAGAGGCCCATGTTTTATTTATTAGCTCTGCTGAAGGCTCGGCTATTACTTGTTTATTAATAAGTATGTCACTATTAATCTCAATACCACTTAAAGGAGAGTTTTTAGGAAACTCTGTAATTGTTACAGGTGAAGACCAGCTAAGTGCGCCGCCAATTGATCTTGAATCCATAGACCTTAGTTCAACTGGGAGTAGGTCTGTATCTGCTGCTTCAAGGTTTGGGCCAGCAAACCTAATTAATATTCCTCCGTTTTTTATCCAGTCTTTTAGTTTTATATTTAATTCTTTTCTAATGGTTCCAACTCCAGGAAGCATAATAACTGAAGTCTTATTATTTATTAGCTCCTCAAGGTTACCTATTCTTACATCACTAAAAGATTTTATTGCTCTATCTAAATAATAAGCCGGTGATAATAAAGGTTGAGTTCTAAAAGATTCTTTATCTCCATATATCCCTACAGTTCTTTTTCTCCATTTTTCGTCAAAAAGATGAATAGCGCCTGCATTAGTTACATTTTCTATTGATACAGAAGTTAATTCTTTTCTTAATTCATTTGGTATTAATAATTCAGTTTCAGTAATTCTTTCATTTTCTTTAATTACTATTTCTTTTCTATTTAATAATTTACCATTAGTCCCATTTGCTCTAATGAAAACTGTCTCTTCTAATGATCCAATATTTCTAGATATTTCAATACTTAATTTATTATTTGTTTTTGTTTTGACGGAATTAATTATCTTTATTGAAGAATTATTAAAGTAATTAACGACTGTAAGCTGCCCTATACTCTCCAATTTATTTGCTAGAATTTGTGAGCTATCATTATTTTCATGATCAATTCCATCCCATATCCATATGATATTATACTCTTTATTTTTAGGTAAAAGATCTATTTTTTTAAGCATAGACACATAATTTGATGGCCAGGGGTTAGGAGTTAAATTTTCTAC
The DNA here is from genome assembly GCA_963934475.1 of uncultured Alphaproteobacteria bacterium. Taxonomy (GTDB): domain Bacteria; phylum Pseudomonadota; class Alphaproteobacteria; order TMED109; family TMED109; genus TMED109. Next base: position 12,168 of record CAWVYV010000017.1, read on the forward strand.
TACAGATTTAGCTTCCTTAGAAGTTAATATAAGGAATTGGTCATTAGCTATGTCATTTTTTTTTGCTGATTGAGCTATAATTATAGGTAGTTTTTCTTGTTCTGCTTTTTCAATAAGTTGTATTAATCGATCTTTTCTCTTCTCCCAATTTAAAGAGGAAGACCATCCATTATCTATAATCAATAAAAGGGGGTCTTTACTAGAAAAATCAGGTTTTGCGTTATATATAGGGTTAGAAAATGCAAGTACTAATATAGTAACCAGGAATATTCTAAATAGTAATAACCATAAAGGGGACTTTCCAGCAGTTTCTTGTTTGTTATCTAATTTTTTTAAAAACCTTATAGCAGGAAAAAAAATAGTTTTCGGAACAGGAGGATATATCTTTAGTAATAACCATATACCTGGCAAAGATAGCAACCCTAATAATGCAAGTGGGGTCCCAAAAGATAATGAAGATAATAAGAACATCTTTATGTGTCTAACTGTAAGCTATTATAATTAGATAAAACATTGCATATATTTAATAAAGACAATTCTGGAGAGCTACCAGTAGTGTCTGTGTAATATTTCCATGAATATGATAAAGCTACCCTTTTTATTTTGTCACAATGAGAAGTTATTGCTCTTTTATAACTATTTCTAACAGATTCTGCTTTCCCTATAAGAATACTTTCTTCTTCTTTTGGGCCTGTAAAATTTATGCGGCCTTTAAAGGGAAATGTTTTTTCTGCAGGATCTAAAATTTGAATTATACTGCCTTTAATTCCTCTACTAGATAATTTTTTTATAATTTCTTCTGTATGTGAACTATCGTTAAGAAAGTCACTGATTAATATTATCTCTGAATTATTTTTTATTTCATTTATATTAGGTTCAGATAAAAACTTATCTTTTACTTTTTCTGCAATTTGACTAGAAATAAAATTAATGGCCTCTTTTCCATTTAATAGTTTTGAGTTAAAGCCATTTAGAATTATATTTTCTCCAGACTTTGAAAAAAGTATAGTCAGCGCTAAAATTAATAAATTGGCTCTATATATTTTTGTATCAATATTTTTATCAGAATGAAAACTCATTGATTCTGAAGTATCTCTCCAAATTACTATGTTTTGTAATGTGGCTAATTCTTTTTCTTGTACAAATGTATCATAAGATTTAGCAGACTTCTTCCAGTCTATTAAATGTGCAGGGTCTCCATATTCATATTTTCTAAATTGCCAAAAGTTCTCACCAACACCTGCTTTATTTCTGTTATGGACTCCTTCCCAGACAGTATTAGCTATATTGTTTGCTTTGATTAATAGACTAGGTATTTGAAGTGTTAACTTTTCAGCTTTTATTCTCATTATTACAATACTTTGTTATTTTAGAGTTCTAACTAGTTCAGATATAATATTACTTAAGGAGTTACCATCAGCTCTGGCAGAATAGTTGAGATTCATTCTATGTTTCAAGATTGGTTCAGCTAAAGCTATAACATCATCTATGGATGGAGTAAGTCTTCCTTGCATCACTGCCCTTGCTCTACAGGCCATCATCATTGATTGACTAGCTCTAGGCCCAGGCCCCCAAGACAAATTATTTTTTACTGTTTTTAACTTTGACGTTTCTGGCCTAGCATTCGTAACTAAATTTAGAATTGCTTCTATTACTTGGTCTC
>CAWVYV010000018.1:0-12893 GCA_963934475.1 uncultured Alphaproteobacteria bacterium
GTAAAAATAGATAATAAAAATATTGCTGAAATTTCTATGATGACAATTATTAATATGAAATCTTGGATTAGCAATATTAATGCAAACTTATCAAAACAAAATAAAGAAATATCTAATCCAATTATTAAAGAAATTTCTTTAAGGTTAAAATTTTTAATTGATGTTGGCCTTGATTACTTAACATTAAATAGAAAATCAAATACCTTATCAGGAGGAGAAAGCCAAAGAATAAGATTAGCCTCTCAAATTGGTTCAGGACTTACTGGAATATTATATGTTTTAGATGAACCTTCTATTGGACTTCACCAGAGAGATAATATTAAATTAATTGAAACATTGAAAAATTTAAGAAACTTAGGAAATACAGTCATTGTTGTGGAACATGATGAAGAAGCAATGCTTGCCTCTGACTATATAGTTGATATAGGAATAGGTGCTGGCACAAATGGAGGCAATATTATTGCCCAAGGAACACCAAAACAAATATGTAGTAATAAAAAAAGTCTCACTGGAAATTATTTATCAGGCAGAGTTAATATAAATACCCCTCAAAAAGGAAGAAGAATAAATAAAGAAAAATTTATTTATTTAGAAGGCGCAAATTTAAATAATTTAAAAAGTATAAATTTAAAACTTCCTATAGGAAATTTTATATCTATTACCGGTGTTTCCGGAAGTGGAAAATCTTCTTTAATAGTAGATACACTTTTACCAGCAATGGAAAAAGGAATAAATAATAAAAGCAAATTACATGTTGGGAAATATACAAAAATTAGTGGGTTAGAACATATAGATAAAATTGTAGAAATTAATCAAGCTCCTATTGGTAGGACACCTAGATCTAATCCTGCAACTTATACAGGCGCATTTACTCCAATAAGAGAATATTTTGCGCAAAGTACTGATGCAAAGGTACGAGGATATAAGCCTGGAAGGTTTTCTTTTAATGTTAAAGGCGGAAGATGTGAGGCCTGCCAAGGAGATGGAATTGTTAAAATTGAAATGCATTTTTTACCTGATATATATGTTGAATGTGATGAATGTAAAGGCAAACGTTATAATAGAGAAACCTTAGAAATAACCCTTAAGAATAAAAACATAAGTGATATTCTAGATATGACTATAGAAGAATCTATCTTATTTTTTAAAGCACTACCTTCTATATACAATAAAGTAAAAACTCTATCTGATGTAGGTTTAGATTATATTAAACTTGGACAAGCAGCTACTACTTTATCTGGAGGAGAAGCACAAAGAATAAAACTCTCAAAAGAATTGGCAAAAAGAGCCACTGGTAATACTATATATATATTAGACGAGCCCACTACAGGGCTTCATTTTGAAGATGTAAAGAAATTATTACATGTATTAAACTCTTTAGTTAACCAAGGAAATACAGTAATAGTTATAGAGCACAACCTAGATATAATAAAGTCCTCTGATTGGATTGTAGATTTAGGGCCGGAAGGTGGTGATATGGGTGGAAGCATTGTAGTCCAAGGGACACCTCAAGAAATAGTACTGAACAAAACAAGTTATACAGCTAAATATTTAAAAAAATATATTAAATAATATATAAATCACCAGTATCTAAATTTTGCATAAACTAGTTGTTTTAAAAGTAGAGTTTTTTTAAAAGATAAACTTGAATTTAGTAAAAATAAAATTAATAAATTACGTTTTGGTCTCTTACATAAAATTTTAGCTTTATTTAAACAAAAGTGTTTTTCTTTACTTCTATTAAATTTCTCATAGGTTTTATACATGCTTGCAAAGTTTAAAGATTTATGAGATTGATTATTAATTTTTATATCTAGTATGTATATTACTATACTATTCTTAAATTTAATATATTTATAATAAGCTTTAATTTTGTACTTTATGCTTGTTTCTAAAGAATAGCTTTGAAATAAGTTTATTAAATTTAATAATTTAGATTTTAAAACCTCATCTTTAAGAAATACTTTTTTTAATATTCTTAATATAGGCACTGCAAAAGGTTTTCCATCTATAGCTTGTGAGCATGAGATCTTCCACCAATCAAATTTTATAATTAAAATATTTTTTTCAGTGTTCGATATTAATATTTTATTTAATTCTAAATCTATAAATAACACTGATAATAATTTTAGCCGTAAATCAGGTTTAATGAAGAAACTGCTAATGTAAGAATGGTAACAATTTAATTTTAATTCTCTTTCTATAGTAATTTTATCAGAGTATTTATTATTTTGATTCAATAACAGCACAGATGTTTCTTCCATCACCTATTAATACTGACCAAGTTCTGCAAGCAGGCCCTATTTGCATTACTTCTAGCGAAATATTAGATTCTTTTAAAAATGACTGCATTTCTGATTTATAACCCAGGCCTTTTAATGACCCATATAAAATTAGATCAGGTTTGTATTTTAATAGGTTTGAATGAATAATATTCTTACTTTTATCATTTAAAATGATAGGAATATTAATATATTTATCAGGTAATAATAAAATAGTATTGCTTATTTTATTACCAGATATATTTATATATCCATTTCCATAACCTTCTATTGAGGGTGCATTATTTTTTGGATATAATTCTAAATCCATAAAACTCTTTAACTTTCTGATTCCTTAGATCTTCTTACGTTTACATAAACCAATATATTTGAAGCTATAAATATAGATGAATAAGTACCTACCACTATACCCCAAAGCATAGCGAATGCAAAATCAGCTATTATCTGTCCACCAAACAAATACAAAGCACCCAAGGCTAATATAGTAGTAACAGTAGTATTAATTGTTCTAGATAAAGTTTCATTTATACTTTTATCTAACAAATCGTTTAAATTCATTTTCTTAAATTTTCTAAGGTTTTCTCTAATTCTATCATAGACAACAACTGTATCGTTCATTGAATACCCTATTATAAGTAATATTGCTGCAACCGTTGCTAAATTAAACTCTAACCCTAATATTGCAAACAGGCCCATGGTAAGAATAATGTCATGCATTAAGGCTACTATAGCACCTATAGCAAAGGGCAATTCAAATCTAAACCAGATGTATGCAAGCATTGCTATAATAGCAAATATTATTGCCATAAATCCATCTGAAACTAAATCTTTACTTACTGTAGGACCCACATATTCTAGCCTTCTATATTCTATATCTTTGGCAAAAGCTTTATCTAAAGATGCTTTTATTGCCTCAACTGCTATTTGTTGAGCACTATCTGGCCCCTCTTGTCTTTCAATTCTAATTAAGTAATCAGAATCTTTTCCAAATTCTTGAATAGAAATTTCTCCAATATTTAAATCAGATATTTCATTTCTTATGCTTGATATAGTAATATTAGAAGAAGTTCTAACTTCTAATAAAATGCCACCTTTAAAGTCTATACCCAAATTTAAGCCTATAAAAAAAACAACAAAGATTGAAGCTATAGATAAAATAGTTGAAATAGAGAAAGTAACTAACTTTAACTTTATGAACTTTATACTTGTATTATCAGAAATTAACCTTAACACTAATAAATTCTCCTGCTTTATATGTTTAAACTAGTTGGTTTATATTTATTATACCAAAAAGTAATTATACCCCTACTTAATAATAAAGAACTAAACATTGTTGTAATAACTCCAAGAGCCAAAGTAACTGCAAACCCTTTAACTGGGCCAGAGCCAAATTGAAATAGAATTAAAGCCGCTAGTAAAGTGGTAATATTTGCATCAACAATAGTTCTAAAAGCTTCTTTAAAACCATTATCTATAGCTCCAATATTAGACCTACCTGATCTAGATTCTTCCCTAATTCTTTCAAAAATAAGGACATTAGCATCAACTGCCATACCTATAGTTAATGCAATACCTGCTAGTCCCGGTAAAGTTAATGTTGCATCTAATATTCCCAATAATGAAATTATTAATAAAACATTTATAATAAGTGATATATTTGCTGCAACCCCAAATCGCATTCCATATATAATAAGCATATATATAATAACTAATATAACAGCAATTAATCCTGCGTATATTCCAGCTTTTATAGAATCTTCTCCAAGTGAAGGTCCTACGGACCTTTCTTCAAGAATTGTTAATGGCGCAGGTAATGCTCCTGCTCTTAATAACACAGATAGATCACTAGCTGATTCAAATGTAAAATTACCAGAAATTTGTCCACTGCCACCAGTAATAGCTTCTCTTACTACAGGAGCACTTATTACCTCTCCATCTAGAACTATTGCAAACCTTTTACCTACATTTTTTGAGGTCAGCTCACCAAATTTTCTAGCTCCTGATGTATCAAATCTTATACTAACTACTGGTTGATTATTTTGATCCATACTTGGGTTAGCATCAACTAATTGCTCTCCAGAAACTCCTATTCTTTTATAAATAACATAAGGTATTGATTTTTCACCAGTTCTTTCATCGATTTCAAATAATAAGTCTGATCCAGGAGGAACTCTACCTGATAATGCATCCTCAATACTAGCAGTTTCATTTACCATTCTAAAGTTCATTCTTGCTGTTTTGCCTAATAATTTTTTTATTCTTTCAGGATCTTCTAAACCAGGAAGCTGAACTAATATTCTATCATCACCTTGCCTTTGAATTATTGGCTCATTTGTACCTACTTCATCAACTCTTCTTCTTATAATTTCAATTGATTGCAATATGGCATAATCACTTATTTCTTTAATTTTTTCTTCAGACATTGAAACTTGCACATTATTATAATTATCAATATTAATTAAAAATGCTTTATCAATACTATCTAAGAGATCTTTTATTGTTATTGAATCTTCTTGATTAATAAGTGTAAAATTTAATTCTGTTCCAGATACTTTTAAATTTTTATATCCAATTCTAGGAGAAGAATTCCTCATCGCTAATCTAAGCTCGTCCGCTAAAGAATTTAATCTATCCGTCTGCAAGCTTTCTGATTCGACTTTTAATAACAGGTAAGAACCTCCTTGAAGATCCAAACCTAATCTAATTTCCCCAGATTTCAAAAAACTTAAAGAATTATTTCTAATCTCTTTAGATAGAAAATTTGGCAACGAAAAAATAATAGCAAAAACACTTATGGTTAATACTAAAAATTTTTTCCAGTTTTCAAAAACAAGCATTGATTATCCTATAATTCATTTATGATTAATAATTATTATTTCTTCTTACTAGTACTAGGTTTACTAGTATTAGTTCCAGATACCACTTCAGTTATTGTTGATCTAACAACTTTAACTTTTACATTATCTGAAATTTCAACCGATGCGATTCTTTCATCTTCAATCTTAGCTATAGTTCCTAATAAACCTCCGGCTGTAACAACTTTATCACCTTTAGTTAGAGATTCTACCATTGACCTATGATCTTTCATTTTCTTTTGCTGTGGTCTTATTAATAAAAAATAAAAAACTGCAAATATTAAAACTAGAGGAGCTATTTGAATTAAAAAACCAGATCCTCCTCCTGCGCCTTGTGCCATAGCTTCTGAAATAAACATATTAACTCCTTTAATAAAAAAAATATAACTTCTAAACCTTATATTGCAAACTATATAATGAAGGTTTAACGTAATAAATATTAAATACTATATTATTGCAACAAAAACTATTAATCATATCACTAAATGGAAATAAAACATGAATATTAATGATAAAATTTTATCTTTGATTCAAAGATCTACAAAAGCATTAGAAAAAATATCAAAAGTAAACAATGAAAATAAAATTGATATATCTAATGAGAATGGCTATTTATGGTCTGCAGAAAACTTTCAATTAACCCCCGTAAAAAAAATTAATTCAATAAATATAGATTTATTAAAAGGTATAGATCAAACAAAATCTATCCTTTTACAAAATACAAAACAATTTTCACAAGGTTTTCCTGCTAATAATGTGTTATTGTGGGGTGCTAGAGGTATGGGAAAATCATCTTTAGTAAAATCGATTCATAGAGAGGTATCCTTAGAAAAAAATAAAAACCGCTTAATCTTAATAGAAATTTACAGAGATGATATAAAAACGCTACCCTTATTAATTTCACAATTAAATAACTATGAACATAGATTTATTATATATTGTGATGATCTATCATTTAATGACAATGAGAACAATTATAAATCCCTTAAAACTGTGCTTGATGGTGGAATCATGGAAAGATCACAAAATATTATTTTTTATGCTACGTCAAACCGAAGACATCTAATGGCAAGATCAATGATTGAAAATGAAAATTCAACAGCAATAAGTCCATCAGAAAGTGCCGAAGAAAAAATTTCTTTATCAGATAGGTTTGGGCTTTGGTTAGGATTTTATCAATGCTCTCAAGATGAGTATTTAAATATAGTAATTTCTTATGCTAGTTATTTTAAATTAAAAATCAAAGATAAGGAACTAAAAGATCTTGCTATAGAATGGTCTGTAACACGAGGATCTAGGTCAGGTAGAGTTGCTTGGCAATTTATTCATGATTTAGCAGGAAAACTAAAAATAAAATTATAAAACTTATGGTAAAAACTTTAAAGGGTCTAAAGGGCCATTAGAGTCTCTCACTTCAAAATGCAATTGTGGTGTTGAAACTTTTCCACTATTACCTACAGAAGCAATAACTTCACCTTTCTTAATATTTTGTCCTTTATTTACCTTAATTTTATCAAGATGAGCATAAGCTGTAGTTTTATTATTCAAATGTTTAATTAAAATTAGATTACCAAATGCTTGAATTTCATTTCCTGCATAAACTATTTTTCCAGATTCTACTGCAAAAACGGGGTCACCTTTATTAGCAGAGATATTGATTCCATCATTTCTTAATCCTTTAGCTAATAAACCATATTTTGATAATATTTTTCCTTTTACTGGCCATAGATAAATAGCATTTTTAGAAACTTTATTATTTTCATCATTATTACGTATCTTTTTTTTATTCTTACTAAGTTTTGTAATGTTTTTTGAAATATTTTTACATTCTAAATTAATATTATCATTGTTAATTGGGATAAATAATTTCTTACCTTTATAAATCTTATCTTTAAATTTTAAATCGTTTAACCGTCTAATATCAATTACAGAAACTTTATAACATTTTGCTATATCCCATAAAGTATTTCCAAGTTTAACTAAATGAACCTTTGATCTTGCAATAATTAGCTCTTCACCCTCATATAATATAAAAGGAGGCTTTAAATTGTTTGCCTCTATAATAGAGCGTATTGAAACACCTTCTCTTTTAGAAATAGAATAAAGACTATCACCCTCATATATTTTAACTACTTTAGATTTATTTTTTAAGCTCTCAGAAGGTATGTTTTTATTTATTAAGGGCGCTAAATATTTGCTAGTACATGAAGATAAAAACAAAACAAAACAGATAAGTACTATATTTTTAAAGCGCATAATTTGATTTCGATATCATTATAATAATTTGGTCCTATTAACTTCATAAACAGACTTAACTATACCTTTACCACTATGAGGCAAACAACTACAATAATATTGTTTATTATCATAATTTTTTACTGTAATTAAAACCCCTTCATCTTTAACTAAATTTGAGTATAAATAATAAGGCTCATCTTCAATGCAACAATCTATATATATAGCATCAAAAGGACCTGCATCTGGCCATCCTAATTTACCATCACCATATTTGTATGATATTTTACTAGAAATATTTTTTAAGATATTACTTGAGAATAAGTAAGATTCTTTATTAATTTCAATTGTATATACACGATTATAAATATTAGACAATAACGCTGATTGAAAACCTGATCCAGTACCTATTTCTAAAACATTTCTTACTTTATCATTGTTACTTAATCCTAAATAAATCATTCGAGCAATATCACTGGTTTTTGATGCAAAGACATTATTAAATATTTTAAAATTTAAATCTTCGTTTGAAAAACCTTTTAAGCTTTCTGGCAAGAAATTCTCTCTAGAAAAAGAGCTAATGGCATCAAAAATTCTATCATCCAATATACCAATTTGCCTTAACTCTAGAAGCATCATTAAATTTCTATCATCTAATTCATTAATTTTTATTGAACTGATCCTTATAATTATTAAAGCAAACGTTTTCTGTCATATCAGAATTAAGAGGTGTTATTGAAATATAATTATTTTTTAAAGCCCAAATATCACTACCTAAACTCTCCTCTTCAATAGAGCGTTCCGTTGTGAGCCAATAATAAGGAATATTTTTTGCATCTTTTCTTACAATATAATTTCCAACCGGTTTTCTATTTGCTAAATGCGTTAATTTTATATTTCTAACTTCATTAGAACTTATGTTTGGAAAATTAATATTAAAAAAATTATTTTTATGCACATTATTTTTTAAAATATTAAGTATTATAGGTTTTAAGTAATCATCAACAGAAGACCAATTATTTTCGTTATTATTTTTTGATATTACTTTTGATAAAGCTACTGATTTTATATTTCTTAAAGAACCTTCTAATGCTGCAGATAATGTTCCCGAATATGTCGCATCATCAGCTAAATTTTCACCCATATTTATTCCTGATAGTAATAAATCAGGATTACCCTTTAAAATTTTAAAAAAACCTAACATTACACAATCTGTAGGGGTTCCATCACATGTATAAAATTTATCACTTACTTTATTTAGCCTTAATGGCCTAGATAATGTAATTGAATGTCCAAAACCAGAGCAATTTTTTTCGGGAATAACAACTATATAATTAGTAGTTATTTCTTTAACTATATCAATTAACTTATTAAGGCCAATAGTATTAGGGCCATCATCATTTGTAATAAATATTAAAGGGTTTTTTTTAATTCTTTTCATTAACAGATATCTTATCTAAGCCATTCATATAAGGCTGTAGAACCTTTGGTATACTTACAGTTCCATCTTCATTTTGAAAGTTTTCTAGTATTGCTAATAAAGCTCTACCCACAGCAACTCCAGAACCATTTAAAGTATGAACTGGCTCAATAACTTTATCTAAATTTTTCATTCTAGCATTCATTCGCTTTGATTGAAAATTAATACAATTTGAACAGCTAGAAATTTCTCGGTATTGCTTTTGAGAAGGAAGCCAGACTTCAATATCATATGTTTTAGATGCAGAAAATCCTAAATCACCACAACATAAAACTACTACTCTATATGGCAGTTCTAACTGCTTTAATATTTCTTCTGCACATAAAAGCATTCTCTCATGTTCATCATTTGAATCTTCTGCTTTAACAATTGAAACTAATTCCACTTTTTTAAACTCGTGTAATCTGATCATTCCTTTTGTATCCATACCAGCTGACCCAGCTTCAGATCTAAAGCAGCTTGTTAATGCTGTATACCTTATAGGCAAGGATTCACTTGGAATAATTTCATTAGCAATAATATTTGTTAAAGGAACTTCAGCAGTTGGTATTAACCAATGATCTGAATTTGTTTTAAATAAATCTTTAGCAAATTTTGGAAGCTGACCAGTTCCATATAAAGCTTTATCTCTTACAAGACTAGGTGGACTAACTTCCATATAATTATGCTTTTGAGTGTGTATATTTAACATAAATGAACTTAAAGCTCTCTCTAGTAGTGCTAATTTATCTTTTAATATGACAAATCTTGCACCTGACATTTCAGCAGCTTTGTCAAAATCCATCATATTTAAATTTAAACCAATTTTATCATGTGACAGAGGTTTAAAAGAAAAGATTGGCTTATCACCAAAATTTTTTATCTCCTTATTTGATGACTCATCTACTCCATCTGGAGTATCTGTAGATGGAATATTAGGTATTATTTCTAATACTTCTCTTATTTTAATATTAATAGAATTACTTTCTTCTTGTAAGGAGGTAATGTCAGATTTCAGATTAGCTACTTTTTTTATTTCTAATTCAGAATTTTCTCCCTTAGATTTTTTTATTCCAATTATTTTAGAAGAATTATTTCTTTCATTTTGTAATAATTGTAGTTTTGCTAAAATAGCCACGTATGATTTATATAAATCAATAACTTCTCTTGAAACACTTGGAATACCCCTTCTTTCCATAGCGTTATCAAATAATTCTATATTATCTTTAATCCATTTTATATCATGCATAGGTGACTCTCTTACTCTTCTGAAAAATCTGTTTCTGGAATATCATCAATATCATCAATAATATTTTCTTTGTTACTCCTTACAGAAGTATCAGTGTCATTAGGGTTGTCTGGATCATCTGGATCATCATCCGTATTCTCTTTTCTTTTTCTTTCCATAATAGCAGCAAGACGAATAGAAATTTCATAAAGTATAATTATTGGCACACCTAAGCCCACCTGACTAATAAGATCAGGAGGTGTTAATATTGCTGCTACCCCAAAGGCTCCAACAAAAGCAAATTTTCTTTTCTCTCTCATACCTTTAGCAGTTACTAGCCCTGCCCTAGCTAGCAAAGATACGGCTACAGGTAATTGGAAAGCTAATCCAAATGCAAACATTAATTTTAAAACTAATGACAAATATTCATTAACTTTTGCTTCAAGCTCAATTGCTAAACCAGTATCTAACCCTGTAGTTTGAAAGCCTAAAAAAAATTTCCAAGCTAATGGAAATATAATATAATATACTAAAGAAGCACCTAATACAAAAAGCACAGGCGTTGCTACTAAAAAAGGATAAAAAGCTTTTTTTTCATTTTTATATAATCCGGGAGCTGCAAATTTATATATTTGAGTAGCAATAACAGGAAAAGCAATAAATAATGCGGAATAAAAAGAAACTTTTAAATAAGTAAAGAAAGCTTCAGTTAAGCCTGTATATATCATTCTTGGGTTTTCATAACCCATTGCCTGGTATGTATCTTTTAGAGGTTTAACTAAAAACCCATATATATGTTCAGCAAAAAAGTAACAAACTAAAAAAGCTATAAAGAAAGCTACTACAGCCCACTTTAACCTATCTCTCAATTCAATTAAATGAGAAACTAAAGGAGCCTTAGAATTCTCTACATTATCATTGTCTAAATTATTATCTGTCATTATTTTTCATAGAATTACTAGGTTATTGGAGTTGATTTCTCTTTATCTAAATTATCTTTATTATCTTTATTATCTTTATTCTCACTATTAGCTTCTTCATTATTCTTATTAAGAGGAATAGGCCAAGCTGAACTTGGCTTATCATTTTTTTCCTTATCTAAAACATCTACTCCACGCATCATATCTGTTAGTTCTCCTTCAGAATCTATTGCATCGGTCATACCTTTAGTAAAATCTGATTTTGCGGATTGTATTTGTTTTTTCACTTCATCAAGCTCAGAATCTCTAACAGCATCTTCTACCGTATTTTGAAATTCTCTAGATAATGCTTTTAACTTACCTATCCATACGCCAACTGTTCTAAGTGCTTTAGGAATATCTTTAGGTCCCACAACAAATAGAGCAACTACTGTTATAACTAAAATTTCTGTCCAGCCTATATCAAGCATATTAGCACCCTTTAATTAACAGATCTTTTTAGCTTGATTTAGAGCCTTTATTACTTTTAGTATCTGTTTCTTTTTTTACAGATGAAACAACATCGTCCTTATCTACTTCTTCGGTACTTTCCTCTTCTTTCATGCCAGACTTAAAGCTTTTAATTCCTTTTGCTACGTCTCCCATTACACGTGGAATTTTTCCTGCACCAAAAAGTATTAAAACAATTGCTAAAATTAAAACAATTTGCCAAATTCCTATACTCATATGCTTACCTCCATTTATTCTTATTTAAAAATCATCTTATAATAATTAACTAAAATAATAACCTTATAACCACTAATGTATATACTTTATTTAATTATTAGGAAACACAAAAGCCCAATCTTTATTAAATGATAATTTATTTTTCTTATAAATTTCTTGGAAAATATTTGAATATACTAAAAACTTAAAGTTATCACCTTTATTGTTATCAAGTATTTCAACTTCTGTTAATACACCTATATGTTTATAATTAACAATCTTTAATGATATTGACTCTTCCTCTTTTGACGCAATAGAAAACGCATCTGGCCTTATAAGTACTTGATAATTACTTTTAACAATTTTATCTTCAATACTAATAGCTCCAAAAGGTGTCATTATTGAACGATTATGTACATCACATGAATATGAAGTTGCTGGCCCCATCAAACTAGCAGAAAAAGAATGTTTAGCATTACGATATAACTCTGAAGGAGTTCCTTGATCAATTATTTCTCCATCAAGCATTACTATAATCCTATCAGCAAGCTTCATTGCCTCTTGGGGGTCATGCGTAACCATAATTGTGGGAGTTTTAGATTCTTTTAATATATTTATAATATCGTAAGCGATATCATATTTAGACCAGGCATCTAATGATCCAAAAGGTTCATCTAACAACATAATATTTGGCTTGTTTGCTAATGATCTTGCTAAAGCTACCCTTTGTTGTTCTCCACCAGACATATTAGAACTATACCTATCTAAAAAGCCTTCTAAACCTACTTTTTTAAGCAAGTTTAATATAAGCTTATCGTTTTCAACATTCTTCTTAATCAAAGAAAAACCCACATTTTCCTTAACTGATAAATGTGGGAAAAGTGCAATATCCTGAAAAAGCATGCCAATAGACCTTTTTTCTGTAGGCACATAGTTATTTCCAAAAACCACTTCTTTTCCTATTTTTATTTCTCCTGTTAAAGGCTCTTCAAAACCTGCAATCAACCTTAATAAAGTAGTTTTTCCACAACCACTTGGGCCTAATATACAAACAACCTCACTTGGAGAAACATCTAAATTAATATTTTTTATAGATTTTCCATTTTTATAACAATGGCTTAAGTTAGATATTTTTAAAATTTTATTAATTTCCATATATATTTATATTACTAATTACTATTCTTGTCTAATTACCTTTGTTAAAAAATA
>CAWVYV010000019.1:0-12827 GCA_963934475.1 uncultured Alphaproteobacteria bacterium
ATCACCAGCAGCATATTAAGATACAGCAAGCAGTTATGTCAAAAGTAGCAGGCCTTAGAAGGTTTGGTGCTGCGTCCTTAGATTTAGCCTACGTGGCAGCAGGCAGAGTAGATGGGTTCTGGGAGTTTGGCCTTAGTTCATGGGATGTTGCAGCAGGCATTATATTAGTGAAGGAAGCAGGAGGTTTAGCAATAGGAATAGATAATAAAGAAAACCCATTATTAACAGGAAATATTGTTGCGGGTAATGTAAATATTGTTCAAGAGTTGCAAAAGGTTATAAACTCTTAAATCGGCATAAAAGTAAAAACAATTGTAATATTATATTAATTTATCTATTTTAGGTTATGATAACTATACTTTGTAACTAATGAGGTAATGATTGTGAATAGTCCGAATAGATTTATACAAAGAATGATTATTTTTATTATTTTAAACCTAATATTAGGTTTTTTTTTAATAAGTTCTTTAAGTGATGCCTTCTTAACTAACCCTATAATTAATGGTTTAATATTCTCTGTTTTAGGCTTTGGAATTATTATTATATTTAGGCAAGTTTATACGTTAAGACCAGAAATCCAATGGATAGAGGGGTATAAAAGAAATAAAGCTAAAGGATTAACTGGCAAATTAGATAATAAAAAATTAATATTATTGGCTCCAATGGCAAGCTTATTAGAAGAGCATAAAGGCCGTTTTACAATCTCGTCTTTAGCTATGCGCTCCTTATTAGATAGTTTAAATTTGAGGCTTGATGAGACAAGAGAGATTGCACGATATTTAATAGGACTACTTGTTTTTTTAGGGTTATTGGGAACTTTCTGGGGGTTATTAAATACTATTGACTCAGTTGGTGAAGTGATAAATTCTTTAGGAGCAGAAGATGAAGATAGCTCATTAATGTTCTTAAAGTTAAAAGAAGGTTTAAGGCAACCTTTAGATGGAATGGGCACTGCTTTTTCATCTTCTTTATTTGGTTTGTCAGGATCTTTAATATTAGGGTTTTTAGATATTCAAGCATCACAATCTCAGAACCAATTTTATAATGATACTGAAGAATGGTTATCTACCATGAGCTTAATTTCAGTTAATAGTAAAGACTCTCAAAAGATTCAAGATGATGGAGTGCCTGTTTATGTGCAGGCTTTATTAGAGCAAACCGCAGAAAGTATTGATTCTTTACAGAGCACGCTAGGTAGAGGTGAAGATGAAAGAAAACATTTAGCGGATAATTTTGCGAACTTAGCGGAAAAAATGTCGGCAGTAGCTGACCAGATTCAAAGTAACCAAAAAGCTCTTGCAAAAGGAAATCAGAAGTCAATTGATATAACACCTTTAGTAGAATATATGAGGGACAATCCTAATGGTTTAGACGATCCCACAAAAGAACATATTAGAAATATGGACATTTCAATTAGAAGGCTAGTAGAGGAAAATAATCAAGGAAATAGACAGCTCATAACTGAATTAAGGTCAGAAATAAAATTATTAGCTAAAACTATTTCTGCAGCTGTTGAAAAAAAATGAAGAATAAATAAGGGGTTTTTTAATTGATAAGGTCTAGGAATAGAACAAGACGTTCAGCAGATATTTGGCCTGGTTTTGTGGATGCAATCTCAACTTTATTATTAGTTTTAATATTTCTTTTAACAATTTTTATTTCTTCTGAGTTTTTGTTGTCTAAGTTATTATCAACTAAAGATGATGCTTTGGATAATTTAAATATGCAAATTTATCAATTGTCTGAACTCTTGTCTTTAGAGAAAAAAGAGAATAAAGATTTAACAAGCACTATTTCTAATCTTAATGATAAATTAAACAATTCAAGCATGACTTCCGATTTATTATCAATGGAGTTTGCAGATTTAAAAAATAAAAATATAGAAGTAAATAGATTACTAACTTTGTTAAAGGTTAGTAGCAATCAAATAAAAGAAGAAAATAAAAATTTAGATATTAAGAATACTGATTTAGAATCTGAGCTTAAGCAATTACTTTTTACCTTAAGAGCAACGCAAGTTAATCTTAAAAAAGCAGAGCAAACAATTAAATTATCTGAGGCAGCAAAAAATCAGGTATCTCTTTTAAACATGCAAGTTTCGGAATTAAGAGAGCAGCTAAATATTATTCAAAATTTATTAGATATTAATTTAGAAGATATTAAGAAAAAAGATATTCAAATAGTAGAGTTGGGAAGAAAACTTAATACCGCATTAGCTGTCAAAGTAGGTGAGTTAACTCAATATAAATCAGAGTTTTTTGGAAGGCTAAGAGCAATACTAGGCAACAGGGATGATATACAGATTGTAGGCGATAGATTTATTTTTCAATCAGAAGTTCTTTTTGCTTCAGGTTCTGCTGAAGTTGGAATAGAAGGAGGTGTGCAACTTAGAAAACTATCGAAAATATTATTAGATATTACCAAAGATATTCCTAAAGATATTCCGTGGGTACTTCAAATACAAGGGCATACGGACCAAAACCCAATTAATACGGCTTTATATCCTTCAAATTGGGAATTAAGTGCAGCTAGGGCAATTTCAGTTGGGAGGGTGCTTATTTTATCAGGAGTCAGTTCAGATAAAATATCAGTTGCTGGGTTTGCAGAATTTCAACCATTAGAATTTGGTAATGATCCAGCTTCATATAGAAAAAATAGAAGAATTGAAATAAAGTTGACTCAACCTTAGAAAATTAAATATTATCTGTTTGATAAAAGTGTTTCAGGGTGAATTGATAGATCGCTCAAATAACTAGGCCATTTTTTTCCCACAATTAAACATTCAATAATTTTAGAAATGCCAGGAGCTGTTTGGATTCCGTAACCTCCTTGACCAGCTAACCAGTAAAAATTAGGCACTAAAGGATCTTCCCCTACTGTTGGAGTCCTATCAGGGAAGAATGATCTTAATCCTGCCCATTTATGATCTATTTTTTTTATTTTAAAATTAGTTGCTTCTTCAATTCTAGCTACTGTCATTGCAATATCTATTTCTTCTGGTTGTGAATCACATGGAAGGCTATCTGTTTCATCTGCTGGAGAAGCTAAGATTTTTCCAGCTTCTGATTTAAAATAAAAGTTATCTTCTACATCTATAACAACTGGCCAGTTTGAAGTATTGATGTTTTCAGAATTTTCAAATATTATAACAGTGCGTCTTTTAGGCACGAGGCCTAGTGGCTTACACCCTGCTAAAACTGCTACCTCATCACACCAGGCTCCAGCTGCATTTATTATTATGGGTGCTGAGAACTGATCTGTCTTAGTGTAAACTTTCCAATCTTGATTAATTTTTTCAATTTTATTTACTTCTGCATTAAATACAATTGTTCCATTATTTGATTTTAGCCCTCGTGCAAAACCTTGGTGAATTAAATCTACATCCATAGCTTTTGAATCTGGTTCATGAATTGCACGGTCTATATAATTCTTTTTAATTACTGGAACCATTTCAAGTGCTTTTTTTATAGAAATTTCAAATACATTTGCTGATAAAGCTTCTGCATATTCCAATTCTTTATCTATAAGAGCACTTTGATTTTTATTAGCAATAAAAAGGGACCCTCCATAGTTTGTCATTAATTCGTTTTCTTTGAAGCAAGCAGGAGGGTTTTCTAAAAAATATCTACTAGCTTTTGTGATTGCTCTTATTGTCTTATTTCCATAATTTTCAGTAAAAAAAGCTGCTGAACGTCCAGTAGTATGATAGCCAAGTAAAGACTCTTTTTCTAAAACAACAACCTTACCATGCTTCGATAACCGATAAGCAGCTGACATTCCTGCCATTCCTGAACCAATAATTATAAAATCAGCTTTCATAATTTAATTATCCTTTTTCAATAAATCATTTAGCAATTTGTATTTTTATTTTTTTATATTTACCTTCTAGCTCTCTCAATTTATCAGCAACATGACTAGAAGGTTTTGTAAACCTAGCTAAAAGACTATATAAAGTTGGAACAACAAATAAGCTCAGTACTGTAGAAAATGTTACTCCACCAACTATTACCCACCCAATTGATGATCTGCTTTCTGCTCCTGCCCCTGTAGCCAAGGCTAAAGGCATTGCTCCAAAAACAGTTGCAATGGTAGTCATTAGAATTGGTCTTAATCTGGCAGCAGCAGATTCTTTTACAGCATCTCTTATAGATTTACCTTCCTCTCTTAATTGGTTTGCAAATTCGACTATAAGTATTGCATTTTTTGCAACTAAACCAATAAGCATAACTAATCCTATTTGACTATATACATTTAATGTAATGCCCGTGAAATATAGCGTTGCAAGAGCACCTGTAATTGCAAGGGGGACAGACAACATAATAATTATTGGGTGAACAAAGCTTTCAAACTGTGCAGCTAGTACTAGAAATACTATTAGCAGAGCTAGACCAAAAGTAATCATTAGTGAAGAAGATGAATCTCTAAATTCTCTTGATTGCCCTGCATAGGATATTCTTGCCTCAGGAGGAAGGCTTGTTAAAGCTAAATTATCTAAGTAATCAAGAGCCTCTCCTAAACTATATCCTGGAGCAAGAGATGCAGAAATAGTAACAGAACGCATTCTATCAAACCTATTTAATTCTTTAGGCGCTGCTGTTTCTTTAGTTGTAATTAAGTTATTTAACGGAATAAGGTCGTTATTAGCATTACGAACATATATGTTTTCTAAGTCATTTGGAGTTTCTCTATCTTTGCCTCTTGCTTGTAAAACAACATTATATTGAATCCCTCTATCATTCAATGTTGTAACAAACCGTGAACCAAGCATTGTTTCAAGTGTTCTTCCTATATCAGCAATAGATACTTCCATTGCTGCTGCTCTGTTTCTATCGATATTTACTTTTAATTCCGGTTTTGTTTCTTTATAATCCCCATCTATACTTAATAATTTCGGATTTTCTTCTTTAGTCTTATCTATGATTATCTTGCTCCAATCTTTAAGTGTATCATAACTAGGACCACCAAGTACAAATTGAACTGGTGCCTTTCTTCCTGGTTGATTTAAACTTGGGGGGTTTATAGCAAAAACATTTGCACCAGGAATACCAAGTAATTTAGGAAAAAATTCTTTTACTATTGATTGTTGGCTTCTTTCTCTTTCTTCCCACGGCTTTAATACTACGAATGCAATTGCAAAATTTACTGGACTAGGCCTACTTAAACCTGGAGCAAGAACACCAAAAAGTGTATCTATTTCTTTAGTTCCTTTAGGCCCAATAGAGGCTAGTTGACCTTCTACTTCTAGAAGGTAATCTCTTGTATAATTTAGTGTCGCACCTTCTGGTGCCATTAAAACCACTAGAAAAACACCTCTATCTTCTGTAGGTGCAAATTCCTTAGGAACTTCTTTATATAAAGAATAGGAGGCAGCTGAGAACGCAATTCCAATAGCTACAATAATAATAGGAAAAGATAATGTCTTATCTAATAACCATTCATAACCTTTATTCAGCTTTAAAAAACCTTTTTCACTATTTCTATAAAATAAATTATCAGATTTTTTTTGTTTTAATATTTTGGAGCACATCATAGGCGTTAATGTTAGAGCTACTAAGCTTGAAAATAATACTGCACCTGCCATCGAAATACCAAATTCACTAAATAATCTTCCTGTATTCCCTCCCATCATGGATAAAGGAACAAAAACAGCGATTAAGGATAAGGTTGTTGCAATTACAGCAAAACCTATTTGCCTGGACCCTCTTATAGAAGCAAGAAGAACAGGTTCATTATTTTCAATTCTTCTATGTATGTTCTCTAGCACTATAATTGCATCATCTACTACAAGTCCTACTGCTAAAACGTATGCTAAAAGAGTTAAAACATTTATAGAAAAACCAAACATATCTAATATAATAAATGAAGAAATTAAAGAAACAGGTATTGCTACAGCTGGGATTAAAGTAGCCCAAAATGACCTTAAAAATAAAAATATTACAGCAATAACTAAACACATTGCTATAGCTAAAGCTTTAAAAACTTCTTTTATAGAAGCGTCTACAAACCTAGATCTATCATAGGCTATGAATAGTTCAACTTGTTCAGGAAGACTTGATTGAAGTTCACTTAACTTGGCTCTGATGCCATTTGCTATTTCTAATTCATTTGCTTTAGATTGTTTTATAACACCTAGCCCAATAGCAGGTTCTTCATTTGCTCTAACTTCATATCTCTCTTCTTCTGTTCCTAAATTTACTTCAGCTACATCACTTAACCTTACTAAGTAATTTGCTTTTTGTGTTATTACTATATCTTCAAATTGTTTTTCTGTAACTAGCCCTGAGTCAGTTCTCACAGCAAATTCTCTTCTATCAGATTCAACTCTACCAGAAGGAAGTTCTAAGTTTTGTTTTAGTAAAGCATCTTCTATATCATTTACAGTAACGCCATAAGCAGCCATAGAACTTCTATTGAGCCAAATTCTCATTGCTGGACGTCTTTCGCCTCCAATCAAAACTTTTGCGACTCCTGGTACTACAGAAAAAGTATCAACCAGATATCTGTCTGCATAGTCACTAAGCTGAATCGCATTCCATTCATTACTCTTCATACCTATCCAAATAAATGGACTGGCATCAGCTTCTGTTTTTAAAACAATAGGTGATTCTGCATCTAAAGGTAAGTTCCCAACACTGCCTGAAATTTTGTCTCTGACATCACTTGCGGCAGCATCTACATCTCTAGAGACTACAAACTCAATTGTTACTTCTGATCTTTCTTCTCTGCTTTTAGATGTAATTTGTTTAACACCCTCTATACCACTAACAGATTCTTCGATTATTTGTGTGACTTGACTTTCAATGATCGTAGCAGGAGCACCTTTATATAGTGTAATTACAGAAACAATTGGCGCATCAATATCAGGGTACTCTCTGATAGCTAGGTCCTTCATTGAGGATAATCCAAATATTACCAGTATCAGACTTACTACAGCGGCAAAAACAGGCCGTTTAATTGATATATCTGATAATAAAAGAGTGCGTTCATTAATATTATTTTTTTTTGTCATAATAAATTATTCCTGCTCAATATTGTGATTTATTTTTTACTCTCTCTGATAATTACTTTAGATCCATCTCTTACTTTTTGAATCCCACCAGTAATTACGATGGCATCTGAAGGTATTCCCTCTAGAACTTCAACTTCTCCTGGAAGTCTCTGACCTAATTTAACAGGATTTGATTTTGTTACACCATCTTTAATTACATAGATGGTTCTTTGAGTGCCATCTGTAAGAACTGATTCTTCAGGAACAATTATAGCATTTTTACGAGTTATTATAGGAAGTTTAACCATCATAAACATTCCTGGTTTTAGTTTAAGGTTACTATTATTAATCTCTGCCCTTACAGTAATTGATCTAGATTCTAAGTTTACTCTTGTATTTACTGACTTAATAATACCTGTGAAAACTTCATCACCCCAAGCTCTGGTAAAAGCATTAATTTCTGTAGCAATTTTAAGCGATGAAATTACTGATTCTGGAACTTCAAAATCAAGTTCTATAGGATCTATACTGTCTAGTGAGGTAACTACCTCTCCAGGTTCTAAATATTCTCCTATACTTTTTAATTTTAGGCCAGCAACCCCATTAAAAGGAGCTTTTATAATTTTTTTATATAAATTATTCTGTGCAATTATTAATTTAGCTTGTGCTATTTGAAGTTGCGCAAGGGCTTCTGTTTCATCAGTGAGTAGCTGGTCTAGCCTAGTCCTGGCAATATTCTTTGTTTTTGATAACTTTTCTGCACTTCTTGCTAGTCTTTGTCGTCTTTCTAATAAGGCAGTCCATCTATCTACATCTGCTTTTTGTATAGTAATTTCTGCTTTTTCTATATTAGAATCTAAAAGAAATAAAACTTCTCCTTTTTGAATAGATTGCCCCTCTGAAAAATTAATTTTTGTAATTATTCCATTAATTTCAGAAGTAACATCTATAGCATCTAGTGCTTTTAAATTTCCTACTACTTCCATATTTACAACTATATTGTCTACTCTTACTGATCTTGCATCTACAGCAGTTGGAGGCTTTTCTGGTTTTGCAATACTATTTTTAGAATCGCTAGACCCAGTAATTATATCCCATTTATCCCAGATTAACCAAGATATAACTGCAACAAAAATAACTGTAAAAATTTGAATTAAAGAAGATCTCATGATTTTTCCTATATAATTAATGACCAAGCTTGAATTATACATATATATTACTATTATTATATAATTTTTTAAATAAAATGGATTTTTTACATGTCAGATAATTCTACAACAGAAAACATAAAAGATTTAACTTTTGAGGCGGCCTTAAAAGAGCTAGAAGAAATTGTTAGCCAGTTAGATACTGGGTCTATTGATTTAGATAAAGCAGTTGAGGCGTATGAAAAAGGAGCTAAACTAAAACAGCACTGTGAAAAAAAATTAAAAGAAGCGCAGCTTCGTATAGAAAAAATAGAAGTAGATAAAAATGGTGATATTACTACTAAGGTTATGGATACGGAGTGAAAGTGAGTGATGCAAATAATAATCTTAAATTTATAGAATATTTACAAAATTACTCTACAAAGTTTGATAGTTTTTATAATAAAAAATCTATCTCTAATAATTCACCTAAATCTTTAAAAGAAAGTATCTCCTATATAAATACCAATGGAGGAAAAAGAATAAGACCTTTTTTGGTAGCAGAATGTTCGTCATTATTTGAAGTAAAATTTGAATTTTCAATACATGCTGCAATAGCCTTAGAAATGGTCCATACGTATTCTTTAATACACGATGATTTACCATCAATGGACGATGATGATATGAGAAGAGGTCAGAAGACACTTCATAAAAAATTTAATGAAGCAATTGCAATTTTAACTGGAGATTCTCTTTTAACAGATGCTTTTTATGTTTTAACAGAGTTCTATAAAAATAAAGACCCCTATATGTGTATAGAGCTGATATCTATGTTGTCAAAGTCGTCGGGTAGTGAAGGTATGGCTGGTGGGCAAGTATTAGACCTTTTTCCATTAGAGAGTAATGAGAATAATATTAATATGATGAATGAAATGAAAACAGGAGCCTTAATAAAATGCGCTACTTCATATGGAGCTATTTTAGGAAAAGCTTCTAAAAAAGATTATAATAATATGGTAATTTTTGGAACTGCTCTTGGTAAAGCATTTCAAATTAGAGATGATTTATTAGATATTCAAGGAGATGAACAAGTATTAGGAAAAAAGACTAATAAAGATCAAGTTAAAGGTAAGCTAACTCTTATTGATTTTCATGGAATAGAGGGAGCTAAAATATTAGCTAGTAATTATATAACAGAAGCTAAAGATATTATTGCTCATTATGGTGATAGGAGTATCTATTTACAGATGTTAACTGATTATATAATAGAGAGAAAAAGATGAGAGTTCAAAAAATGAGACTTGATGATTTAGTGGTAAAAAAAGGTATTGCTGAATCTAAATCTGTAGCTCAATCTTTAATAATAGCAGGGAAAATATATTTAGGTGAAAAAAAATTAGATAAACCAGGTTTTGGAATATCTGATGAAGCAAACCTAAAATATAGGGGTCCATTGCATCCCTGGGTTTCAAGAGGCGGAATCAAGTTAGCGCATGCGGTAAAGGTTTTTAAATTATCTGTTAAAGGTTTAACAGCATTAGATGTAGGCGCCTCTACTGGAGGTTTTACAGATGTTTTGTTACAAAATGGTGCAGAAAAAGTTTATGCAGTTGATGTTGGCTATGGGCAATTACACGAAAAAATATTAGATAATTCTAAGGTTATTTCTATTGAAAGAAAAAATGCTAGATATTTAAATAGTAATGATATTCCTCAACTTATTGATATATTAGTTTGTGATGCAAGCTTTATAAGTTTGAGAAAAATTCTTCCTGAGCCTATCAAGTTGTGCTCAAAGAATGCAAAAATTGTTGCATTAATTAAGCCTCAATTTGAAGTAGGAAAAAAAAATATTAGTAAAGGTGGGGTAGTTAAGGATATTGCATTAAGAAATCAATGCTGCCAAGAAATTAGATTATGGTTCGAAAATGATATGAAATGTAAGGTTAATTCTATTATTGAGAGTCCAATTACAGGTCCAAAAGGGAATGTAGAGTATTTAATTTATGCCAATAAATAGTTATTATCTAGCTAAATTATGGTATTCAGCATTTGGTCTCATATCTGTCCCTATAGCTATTCTATTCGTCATATTAAAAAAGCTGGCCACTTCAATTATTTCAAGTATTTCTTCTTCTGAAAATTTTTCTTTACGTAATAAATCTCTATCTAGCTTCGTTACATTGCTTGGTGCTTCGGTAAGCTTTGCAGAAAAATCTAGCATTAACTTTTCTCTTTTGCTTAAGTCCGCTGCTCTATAATTGATCATCAATTCATCACCTAAAATAGGATTTTTACTAAGTTGTCTTACAGCAGCCCCATGGGCTATAAGGCAGTAAAAACATTTATTACAACTAGAGACTACAACTGCTATCATTTCTCGTTCTAGTTTTGTTAAATACCCTTTTTTTAACATGAGTCTATTATAGAAGTTAACAAAAGTTTTTAATCTCTCATTGTCAGATGCATTAGCTAGAATTACATTTGGAACCATACCTAGCTTATCTTTACAAACCTGGATATAGTTTTTCATTTCTGCATCAAGTAATTCTAGTTTAGGTTGTATTCCTAGGTCCCAAATATAATTATCTATTTTATCATCATCAGCATTCATTTTTTAAACTTTCCTGTAATAGATATGTGCTGTAAAACATGATCAGCTAAGACTATTGCCATCATGGCTTCTCCAACTGGAACTGCTCTTATTCCCACGCAAGGATCATGCCTACCTTTCGTTGTTATATCTGTTTCATTTTTATTTTTATCTATAGTTTTTCTAGGTTTTAAAATTGAACTAGTAGGTTTTACAACAAATTTACTCACGATGTCTTGCCCAGAAGAAATGCCACCTAAAATACCGCCGGCATGATTTGATAAAAACTTAATATTTTTATTTTTATCAATTCTTATTTCATCAGCATTTGTTTCTCCTGTGAGATTTACGACTGAAAAGCCATCACCTATTTCAACACCTTTAACAGCATTTATACTCATAAGAGCACTAGCTATATTAGCATCTAATTTTTGATAAATAGGTTCTCCTAGACCAACCGGTACATTTTTAGCAATTATTTCTATAATAGCGCCACAAGATAAGCCTTTTTTTCTTATGTCATTTAAATAACTTTCCCATTTTAATACAGAGCTTTTGTCTGCACAAAAAAAATCATTTTTTTGAATAGTATCTTTATCCCAATTTCTTTGGTTTATTTTATGTTCACCTAATTGAATCACTGAACCAATAATTTCAATTTTAGGTTTAATTAAATGTGATATTACTTTTTTTGCTACCGCACCAGCGGCCACTCTCATTGCTGTTTCTCTAGCTGAAGATCTTCCACCTCCACGATAATCCCTAATCCCATACTTTGCTTGATAAGTATAATCTGCATGTGAAGGCCTAAATTTATCTTTAATATTTTCATAATCTTTAGATTTTTGATCTTCATTTCTTATTAATAGTGCAATTGGAGTTCCTGTTGTTTTTCCTTCAAATACTCCAGATGATATTCTTACAATGTCTTTCTCTTTTCTTTGGGTTACAAATTTTGATGTGCCTGGGCGTCTTTTATTTAAGTCATTTTGAATATCTTTTTCTTCTATCTTTATTCCTGGAGGTACTCCATCAATGATGCATCCTATTTCAGGCCCATGACTTTCTCCAAAAGTAGTAAATTTAAAAATTTGCCCAAAAGAATTACTTGCCATTTTTATACAACCGAAATATCTGGAGCATCAGGTGATTTCATTCCTACAACATGATAACCTGAATCAACATGTAAAACCTCGCCTGTAGTTCCTGAAGCTAAATTAGATAACAAGTAAAGTGCTGCTCCACCTACATCATTAAGATTGGTGTTTCTTTTCAGAGGAGCATTGTATTCATTCCATTTAAGAATATATCTAAAATCTCCAATCCCAGATGCGGCTAATGTTTTTACAGGACCAGCAGAAATTGCATTTACTCGAATATCTCTGTTTCCTAAATCTGCAGCTAAATACATAACACTAGCTTCTAGAGCTGCTTTTGCTATACCCATAACATTATAATGTGGAATAACTTTTTCTGCTCCATAATAAGATAAAGTTATCATACTTCCTCCATCATTCATTATTTTTGAAGCATAGTTGGCGACAGCGGTAAATGAATAACAAGATATATCCAGGGTTTGTAAAAAATTTTTACGACTTGTTTCTATATATTTTCCTTTAAGCTCTTCTTTGTCAGAGAAAGCTATTGCATGCACAATAAAATCTATTTTCCCATACTTCTTATGTATTTCATCAAATGTATTTTTAATAGATTCTTCATCTGAAACGTCACATTCTAATGTGTGTTTAGCATTTACTTTCTCTGATAAAGGGATAATTCTTTTTTTTAATGCTTCTCCCTGATAGGTAAGAATAATATCTGCCCCATTATCTGCTAACGCTTTAGTTATTCCCCAAGCTAAAGATCTATCATTGGCAACGCCCATTACTACGCCTATTTTATTTTTCATAATGTTGCTATTTACTATAGCTTTTTCATTTATATTATCTGTAGTAGTCATATTGTTTCCTATTTAGATGCTATCTTATTTATAAATATTTAATATATGTTATCTAATTTTGAATATTATCCTATATAATATTATATATATAGATATATAAGGATTGTAATGAAAAGTGAAGAGTTTATAAAGTTTTCTGACCCTATAAAGTTATTTACT
>CAWVYV010000020.1:0-12734 GCA_963934475.1 uncultured Alphaproteobacteria bacterium
TTTCTTTTATTCTTAATAATGCCAATAGATAAATATTTTTATATGTGGATCAATTAGTATGAATAATAAAAAAAATGATAAGTTTAGAAAAAAAAATTGGATGATAGCCTGCCTAATAATATTTATTATATTAAGTATATATATTATATCTTTTATTAAGATTGGTGGGTAGATATTGGGTAATAATAAAAATAAATTTACTGCTTTTTCGGTTATATTTATAATTATAGGGATGATTAGTCTTTCTTATGCTGCTGTTCCTTTATATGATTTATTTTGTAGGACTACAGGTTTTGGTGGAACACCAGTAGCAAAGAAAGATAATATAAATAATACAAATATAAATAGTATAGATATTAAGGTTCAATTTAACTCTGACGTAGCAGGAGGATTGGAATGGAATTTCCTTCCTGTAGAAAGGCAAAAAATTGTTAAGACTGGCTCTAATACACTAGCTTTTTATAAAGCAAAAAATATATCTGATAAAGAAATTACTGGAGTTGCATCATTTAATGTTACTCCCTTAAAAGTAGGAAAATATTTTTCTAAAATAGAATGTTTTTGCTTTGAAGAGCAGACCTTAAGAGCTGGAGAAGAAGTAGATATGCCTGTTAGTTTCTATATTGATCCGGAAATAGCTAATGACCCAAATACACAAGAAGTAAAAACTATAACGTTATCTTATACATTTTTTAATATAGATGAAAATAAGAAAAATATAGGTAAAACAAATAAAGATACTACTGCACAAGTTAAATAAATTAATGTACTATTTTAAGAAATAAATATAAGGAGCAAAGCAATGTCATCTAAAGCAAATCATCCATATCATCTTGTTGAACCCAGTCCATGGCCTTTAGTAGGTTCTATATCTGCATTAGTGTTAGCAGTGGGCGCAATTATGTATATGCATGAAATAGATAAGGGTATTGTTTTAACCATAGGTTTAATCATGTCGTTAGGTACCATGGCTGTTTGGTGGAGAGATGTAATAAAAGAAGGCGAACATGGAGGACATCATACAACTACTGTTCAGCTTGGTTTAAGATATGGGATGGTGTTATTTATTGTTTCTGAAGTAATGTTTTTTGTTGCTTGGTTTTGGGCATTTTTTGATGCAAGTTTGTATTCTGGAGAAGCTATTCAAGCTGCAAGAGTAGAGTTTACAGGAGGGCATTGGCCTCCAACTGGCGTAGAAGTATTTGATCCTTGGCACTTACCTCTTATTAATACAATAATTTTATTAACTTCTGGAACTACATGCACATGGGCTCATCACGCTATAAAAGAAAATAAAAGAGGTGGTTTGATCTGGGGCTTAGTATTAACGATATTATTGGGTCTGACATTTACAGCTGTTCAAGGTTATGAATATGCACATGCAGCATTTGGTTTTACTGATGGAATATATTCATCAACATTCTTTATGGCTACAGGATTTCATGGGTTCCATGTTATAATAGGGACTATATTTTTAATGGTATGTCTAGGCAGAGCAATGGTAGGGCACTTTAAACCAGATCACCATTTTGGTTTTGAAGCTGCAGCTTGGTATTGGCATTTTGTAGATGTAGTTTGGTTATTTTTGTTTGTTTCTATTTATTATTGGGGCGGTTTAGGCGGTACTATTCACGGTGGATAGTGGAGAAATAAAAACTAATGCAAAGCCTATAATACCAAAAACATTACTTATTAAAGCTTTATATGGGTTATGTCCAAATTGTTCATATAGATCTGTCTTCGTAAGATATATTACTATGTTAGATACCTGCCCAAATTGTGGTTTAAAAATAGACGCGGAAAGGGTAGGCGATGGTGGGGCGTGGTTTGCTATGCTTATTACAAGTATCCTCGTCGGACTTGGAGCATTATTATTAGAGCTGAATTTTCATCCTAAATTATGGTTACATATAGTAATATGGTTACCAGTTATTTTAGTGTTATCTGTAGTGATATTAAGGCCGTTTAAAGCACTATTATTGTGCCTATCTTTTAAGAATAAAGGCTAGTATAATTTGAATATAAATAAACTAACAAAATTTCTTATATTTAATTCATTAGCTATAATTATTTTGCTTTCCTTAGGAACCTGGCAGCTTGAAAGGTTAAGATGGAAAAGTGATTTATTAGAATCTATGAAAGAAAATATATCCTTACCACCAGTTGTAGTAAACTCATCAATAATTAGTAATATTAAAAATTATAATTATAGAAGATTTAAGCTTGATGGTTATTTTTTATATGACAAGAATATAACAATTTATTCAAAAGTAGTTGGTGGCAAAGTAGGAAGGCATCTTATAACACCTTTTAAAACAAAATTTGGATATATATTAATTAACAGAGGTTTTGTCCCAGAGAATTATAAAATTGAAGCAAGTGAAATTAAGCAAGATAAAAATATATCTATAAATGGTATAGTAAAGTTTCAACAAAAAATTAATTACTTTACACCATCAAATAGTATAATTAAAAATCAATGGTATTATATAAATATAGAAGAAATTAGTACTTATTTTAAATTAGATTTAAATAACTTTTATATTATAGAAGAGAATAACCCTAATGAAAGGTACCCATTAGGAAGTCAATATAATATTAATATACCAAATGACCATTTACAATATGCTATTACTTGGTTTTCTTTGGCATTAGCCCTATCTATATTTTTGCATTTATTATGGAGAAAGAATGTTAATTAAAATGGCAGAACAAAAATTAATTTTCACATTAAAGTTTTTAGCAGTTTTATTATTATTATTAATTTTTATACAAATTTCTTTAGGTTCGGCTGTTCGTTTAACGGGTTCGGGTTTATCTTGTCCAGATTGGCCTTTATGTTATGGGTTATGGTTTCCAGATCAAGATAAACTTTCAAAAATCTCTGATGTAAATTTTGAATTTTATCAAATAATGCTTGAGTGGATACATAGATTCAATGCTGCAGTATTTATTGCTCCTGTAACATTACTGCTTTTTTTTGTTGGCCTGAAAACTATAGACGATAAAATCACTAAAGTAATTTTATATACGATAATGCTTACATTAGCTTTACAAGGTTTAATGGGAGGCTTAACTGTTTTTGATAAAAATTCTCCATGGAGTGTAGCTGTACATCTAGGACTTGCCCTTAGTTTAATATTTTTTGTTTTAAAGATATTTTTCTTTTCTTTAAAGCTACAATTAATAAAACCTTTGCTCAATAAAAAAATAAAAATTTCTATTTTAGTTATAACCATAATAACAGTATTAGTTACCATGCTGATGGGAGCTATAGTTTCAAAAAGCGGGTCTTCATTAGCATGTGATATATGGCCACAATGTTCTAATGATGATGTTAGCATATTACAATATAACAAAATTATACATATAAGCCACAGAGTTTTAGCCGCATTATCGGCTATATTTATATTGTTAGTAGTAAATGGATATAAAAAATATAAAAAATATAAAATTATTTATATGATTAGAAATATATTGGTTTTACTGACAATACTTCAAATCTTATTGGGTGCGACAGTAATATTTACTGAATTAAATTTATTTATTGCTATGCTGCATCAATCTATAGCTGTAATAATATTTATAATGCTTTCTTTTTTATTTTGGTTTACTTTACAAAGCAATTTTAAACTTAAATAGTTAAAATAATAAATATTTATATTTGGATAAAATTTTGCGTTATATCTCTACAAGAAGCCATAACTCGAGCTCTAATAGTAATTTTAGCAAAGTTATTATGGAAGGGTTATCTGCAGATGGTGGTCTTTATATACCACAAAAAATACCAACTTTTTCTTCAAGTGAATTAGAAAATATGGTTAATATGAATTATACAGAATTATGTGCTGAGGTCATATTTAAATATTGTGGCACATGTTTTACAAAAGAAGATATTAAAAATATTGCTATAGATTCTTATAAAAACTTTGGAAAAAATGAAATTGCTCCAATGGTTAATGTTTCTGATAATATTGATATATTAGAATTGTTTCATGGTCCTACATTAGCATTTAAAGATTTTGCTCTTCAGTTTTTAAGTAGAGTTTTTAATACCCTATTAGGGCGAGAAGGTAAAAAAATTACTATAATTGGGGCAACATCAGGAGATACAGGGTCTGCGGCAATTGAAGCATTTAAAAATAATAACCTTGCTAATATAATAATTTTGCATCCAAAAGGTAAAGTTAGTGAGTTTCAAAGAAGACAAATGACTACGGTTAAGGCGGAGAATGTCTATAATATAGCTATTGACGGAAATTTTGATGATTGCCAGGCATTAGTTAAAAAACTTTTAGTTGATCAGGATTTTAATGCTAAGCATAATTTGGCATCAATTAACTCAATAAATTGGGGAAGGGTGTTAGCCCAAGTTGTTTATTATTTTTATTCTTCTTTTAAATTAATGAAGGAAAAAAGTATTAAGTCAGTTAATTTTTCTGTACCTACAGGAAATTTTGGTGATGCGTATGCAGGATATGTAGCAAAAAAAATGGGTTTACCAATACATAAAATTATTATAGCTACAAATAGTAATGATATTTTATCTAATTTTTTTAAAAATGGGATTTATAAAATCTCTAACGTAATTCCTACTATTAGCCCTTCTATGGATATACAAGTAGCTAGTAATTTTGAAAGATTATTATATGAAATATTAGATAATAATTCTTTTTTAGTAAGACAATATATGGATGAATTAAGTAATCATGGTTCATTTACAGTAAGTAATGAGAGATTAATTAAGCTAAATAAAACTTTTGTAGGTTTAGGAGTTAATGACCAATGTACTTCAGATAGGATTAAGTTTACATACAGTAATAATGGTTTAGTAATAGACCCTCATACAGCTGTTGGGCTAGAAGCAGCGCATTCATGTAAAGAAATTTTAAATGGACCTTGCATAGTTTTATCAACTGCGCATCCGGTTAAGTTTTCAGATGCAGTAAGTGCAGCAATAAATATTAATTCAGAATTACCAAAAAGATATAAAAGTATATTTAGCTTAGAAGAAAAGTACAATTCCTTACCATCTAATGTAGAGGCGATAAAGAATTTTATAGCTTCAAAATCAAATGTATAATCATATGTATATAAACAAGTTGGATATGTGTTAGTGCCTAATTATAAGCTTAAATCAGTAAAAACAAAATCTTTTAAAGGTAATCGTTTAAAAAAAATTGCATACGCTTTAAAAGGTTACTTTCCTCATAATTATATTGAAAGCTCTAGAATTATTCTAAGGCACCCTAAAAGAAGAGACTGGAAAGCATGGGTGCATTTAAGACAAGAATCATATAGTTTTTTACAAAAATGGGAACCTTACTGGAATCTAAATCAATGTAATAAAAGTAACTATATGAGGCAATTAAAATTACAAAGAACTAAAGCTGCTTATGATCAAGCCTATTCATTTTTATGTTTTCAAAAAGATAATAAAAATTTATTAGGAGGTATTAATATATCTAATATTCAAAGAGGAGTTATGCAAACTTGTAATATTGGATATTGGTTAGGAGAAAAAAATACAGGTAAAGGATATATGGAAGAGTCTATTAAAGCAATAATACCGTACATATATGAACAGTTAAAAATACATAGAATACAAGCATTTACTCTAGAAGATAATATTGCATCTAGGAAACTTATTGAGAAAGTTAATTTTACAAAAGAAGGAACTTTAAGAGAAGCAATGAAAATTAATAATGAGTGGAAAGACCACGTAATATACTCTTTACTATTAACGGATGGTAAAAAAAATTAATTTAATTTTTCTCAATGTGTATAAAAATATGCAAAAATTATTATATTCACTATTATTAATAATTCTCTTTTTCAATACAAATGGATCTTATGCGGAAGAATCCAATATATTTAAAATGGATATGGTTGATGTAGGGTTTATTTCTACGATCAGCAAAATTGATAATAATGATTTTTTAATTGGTTTAGAATTTAATTTAGAACCTGGCTGGAAGATCTATTGGAGGCAACCTGGGGATTCTGGCTTGCCACCAAAATTAGATTTTAGTTTATCAAAAAATCTTAGTTCTTTTGAAATGCAATGGCCATATCCAATAAAAGAGCTAGAAGCTGCAAATATATTAACAAATGTTTATAAAGATAATATTATTATTCCAATAAAGATATCCGTTATAGATAAAAGTAAAACTTTATATTTGGATGCATCTTTAAGCTTCCAAGTTTGTAAAGATATTTGTATTCCATTAGAAACTTCTTTGTTTTTAAAGCTTTACCCTGGAAAAGCAGAGTCTACTGATAATCTACATCGTATTGAATTAGCTCTTTCTAAAGTGCCAAAAGACTACAGTAAAACTGGTATTAAAAATATAAGTGTAAGTAAAAAATCTAAGAAAACATTAATTCTTAATATAGAAAATTCAATAGACTTTCCATCTGGAGAGTTAGATATATTTTTAGAAAACAAAAATGATTATATAAAAATTATAAAAGTTAATGTTTTAGAAAATTTTAAGAAAAATATTCAAGCGGAATTAATTTTAGAAAATGAAATTAATGATTACAAGGATATTAATATTACTTTAGTAAAAGGAAATTTAGTAGCTTCTGTAGAATCCATTAATATTAATAATTCTAATTCTGATAACGTTTTACTAATATTGCTTATGGCATTTATAGGAGGGTTTATTTTAAACTTTATGCCTTGTGTGCTCCCAGTTTTATCATTAAAAATTTCTAGGGTTTTATCGAATAAAGATAAATCTTATTCTAGTGTAAGATTTAATTTTTTATTAACAACACTAGGAATAATTTCTTCTTTTATTTTTTTAGCTATTGTAACAGTCTCTCTTAAAAACATTACTGGAGAAATTGGCTGGGGAATACAATTTCAACAGCCTGTATTTTTATTTTTCTTAATATTTGTTCTTATATTATTTTCTTTAAACTTATTTAATTTATTAGCAATTAATCTTCCTGGTAAATTAAATACTTATATTAGCAGCTATATAGAAAATAAAAAACATGGTGTGGCTTTTTTTGAGGGAGCTTTTGCAACATTGTTGGCTACCCCGTGTTCCGCACCTTTTTTAGGTTCAGCAGTAAGTTTTGCCTTATCTTCTAGTTTTTATATAACATTATGTATTTTTATAGTTTTAGGTATAGGTATGTCGTTTCCATATATACTTTTTATAATCTTTCCTTCTTTTACTAAGTTTCTTCCAAAGCCTGGGGTATGGATGGTCTATCTAAAATATGTACTAGGGATTGGTGTAATGTTAACAGCCTTATGGCTGTGCTATGTTTGTATAATGATTATAGGTTTGAGTGTGTTTAGTGTAGTTATTTTAGCACTAATATTATTTATACTATTATTAAATAAAAAATTTTACAAGAATAAGTATGGGGTATTAATTATAGTATCCCTAATTATTGGATCCTATTATTTATATCATAATAAGGTATTAGATAAATATAGTCTATTTTCTAATCATAATTCTGAATGGGTAAGTTATAATAGTGATGTTTTATTAAATTATATTAATAATGGTAAGGTTGTATTTATTGATATTACAGCAGACTGGTGTGTTACGTGTAAAGTAAATAAACTATTAGTATTAAACAGTAAAGAGTTTCAAAATATAGTTGACAATAACAATCTTATTCTTATGAGAGGTGACTGGACAAAGCCTGATAATGCAATAACTAGGTTCCTTCAAGAGTCAAATAGATACGGCATTCCATTTAATGCTTTATATAGTCTTAAATATCCTAGAGGTTATATATTTTCTGAATTATTGTCTTTAACAGAAATTAATGAAGGTATTATTATGCATAATAGCTATGCAGAGTAATTATAAATATAATTGGATAATAATTTAAATATTTAGTAAAATATCCAAATATTAATAATTGGAGAGATTTAATGACTATTAAAGTGGGCGACACTATACCAGAAGCAACATTAAAATGTGTTGGAGCGGAAGGAATTGTAAATATAGAGGTAGGCAAACATTTTTCTGATAAAAAAATTGTTTTATTTTCGGTACCTGGAGCTTTTACTCCTACTTGCTCAGCTAAACATTTACCAGGTTTTGTAGAATACTCTTCTGATATATTAGATAAAGGTGTTGATGAAATAATATGTGTTTCTGTTAATGACCCTTTCGTAATGAATGCTTGGGAAAAAGATCAAAACTCTAAAGGTAAAGTAACGCTTTTAGCAGATGGGAATGGCGATTTTACTGAAGCTTTAGGTTTATCCTTTGATGGTTCTGGCTTTGGCCTAGGTAAAAGAGGGCAAAGATTTGTAATGATTATTGATAATGGTACTGTATCTCATTTAGCAATTGAAGAAGCTGGATCATTTGAAGTATCTAGTGCAGAAAGCGTATTAAAAGCTCTAAATTAGACATTTTTAATAGCTGATGTAGCAAGTTCATCAGCTATATCGTTTTCTATGTTACCTGAATGGCCTTTTACCCATTTCCAATCAATATCTAGTTTTTGTGCTAAGCCATCTAACTCTTGCCATAAATCCTTATTTTTTACGTCTTTCTTTTGACTGTTTTTCCAGTTATTAACTTTCCAGTTATGAATCCAAGAAGTTATGCCATCTTTTACATATTTGCTATCAGTATAAATAACAATTTTTAGTTTCAAATCAATGCTTTTTAAAGCATTAATTACGGCTAACATTTCCATTCTATTGTTTGTCGTATCGGCTTCAAAACCGCTCAATTTTTGCGTTAAGTCAGGATACTTAATAAGAGCTCCCCAACCCCCTGGACCAGGGTTACCAGAGCAGGCTCCATCTGTCCAAATATGTATATCAGTACTGTTAATCATTATTAATTACCTGTTCAAAATTAATAGTATTATTATTAAAATAAAGTAATTTATGTATATATTCATTAGGGTCTTTTGTTAAAACTTTTTTAGAATCTTTTTGAGAATTTTTGTCTAATAATCTTGTTAAAAAAAACCTGATACAATAAATTTTGCAGATAATACTAAGTGATGAGATTTCATTAAGAGTTATCTTTCTAATTTTATCATAATTACTTAATAATATTCTAACTTTATTCATGTTAAGTTCAATTTTATTGTAGCTTTTAGCATTAAAACACCAAGATATAATAATTATCGCAATATCTGAAATTAAATAGTCCTTGCTAGCATAATAAAAATCAATAAAACCTCCTATATTACCTTTATTAAATAAAACATTATCAGGAAATAAGTCTCCATGTATAATTCCAGTAGGCAGGTTAGTGCTATTAAGGTTTTTATATGCAAAAAGTGAGTTTTTAAAAATAGTAATTAAGTTTAGATTATAATTTTCTATAATATTTAAATTACCATTAATAGTAGAATTATAAAAATTTTTATCAAAGCGTTTCTCTATAGTATAGGGATATTTTAAAGCAATTTTATGTAATTTAGCTAAATTTATTCCTAAAAATGCAAAATGAGAAGATCTGTGTTTATATAGAGATTTACCATCTAAAAATGATACTAATGAAGAGGGTTTGCTATTTAAGTTGCTTACTAAGTTATGATTACTATCAGTAATTGGGCAAGGACAATTAAAACCTGATTTATTCACAAAAAGCATAAATCCTAAAAATTTTTGAAGATTACATGCAACATACTTATCCTCAAATATAGTAAATATATATTTTTTACTTTTAGTAGTAATAATATAGTTACTATTTTGTATGCCTTCATATATTGGAGTAATGTTTATATAATCTAAAATTTTATAGTTAAATATTATATTCTTGATGTCATCTTCATTAAGTTCTGTTAAATATGCCATATAATATTATTACTATATAAAGTTTAATATATGTATATTTAATTTAAAATAAAGGTTTCTAATGTTGTTGTATAAATTTAAAATAAAAATCTCTTTTATATTTACTATGTTGTTAATTTTATCTGCATGTGGTGGGCCAGCTAATAAAATTGAAGAATTTTATGATGTTGTGTTAAGCGATGATTACGAAACTAAAAAAGAAATCAAATGTCCAAAAGTAAAATTTATAGAAGGTAAGGATAAAATTAAATTTAAAGAAGAAACTAAATATGAAGTAAGCTTTTATGAAGTTAGATGGAAGTGCTATTCTTATAATCAGGCTGGAACACAGCATAATAACAATAATATTGATTTAGATATAAAATATATAATAAATTACAAAGGCAGCGATCTAAAATTTAAAGAAGAGCAGTTTAACTTAATACTAGCGTTATTAAATGATAAAAATGAACTAATAATCAGAAATAAATTTAATAGATCATTTTTTAATAAAGATAAATCAGAAATAATTAATGATACAAATGGTATTATAAGCATAAAGCTTGAAGGAAAGCATAGTGATATATCTGAATATTTGTTACTTCTAGGTTTAATGTAATAAGTCTATCTTATTTAGAAGGCGTTAGAGCAGAAGGTATATCTTTAAGAAAATTATCAAATACTTTATTTGATTGTCCATTACTAAATTCTGTACCTGCAATCTCTTCTACAGACTTTAAGGTTATCTCTGTAATTTTACTCTTTATATTATTTACTGCCTCAGTATGCATATATTCTATTTCTCTTTCTGCAGATATAACTTTTCTATCTATTTCACTTTTTATATTATCTAAATATTTGGCTGCATTTTTATGCGCTTGATCTTTTTGCTTTTCTATCAACTCTAGAGTTTTAGTTTTATGGTCTGCAAGTGCGGATTGGCTGTCTTTAAGTAGTTTTTTTGCTTCATTAAGAGCATTTTCTGAAATATCAATTTTATCTTTTATAGCACTAGATCTGGCATCTAAGCCTGCATTGATTGCCTTTGTAGCTTTTTTTCCAACTATAATTATAAATAATATAAAGGCTATTAATACCCAAAATGCTTCATCTAATGTAATTCCCATAAACTCTGGGTAACCCATTTGAGTTGTTTTTATATCTTCTTCAGCTAAAGAAGGGTATGTATAAAATAATGCATAAAACATCATTAATAGTTTTATACTTATTTTACTCATCATTTTTATAACTTTCAGAATATTTGCTAATAATACCTTTTAAATTATTAGTATTTGGTTTTGTGTAATATATTTTTTCTACAATATCAGTTGCCGCATCATTAGCTATTTTTTCAATATTAGTATTAAAACCTTCTATCTCTTTCTGTAGAGTAACTTTTTCTTTTTTAATTTTTGAATTAATATCATTTTGACATTGCATCATTTTATGTTCGGCATCTATAACGCTTTTTTGAGAGATTTCACTAACTATTAGTTCTATTTCTTCGTTAGTTTCTCTCACCGCTAATTGATGTGCTTTGTTTAATTCATCAATTTTATTTCTTATTTCTTCAGCTTTGTTTAAATTATTTATAACTTTCATATCTCTATTAGTGATTATCTCTGAAATTCTGGGAAGAGCCATGTATTTCATTGTTAAATAGAGTATTGGAAATATTATAAAGAGCCATACTAATTGAGGCATAAAATCAGGAATAACCATTTGAGGCATTCCACCTGTGCTTTCAGCCATAGAAGGATAAGTGTAAAATAATACATAAAATATAGTTAATAGCTTTATACTTTTTTTACCTATCATTTTCTTAGCCTTCTATTAATTTATACAGATTTATAATCTTAGCTGAACATTATTAGGAATGCCATAACTAAGGCATAAAGCGCTACAGCTTCTGTTAGTGCAAATCCAAGTAATACATTACCAAAGACTTGCTTTGATGCGCCAGGGTTCCTCATAGACCCAGCAATATATTGTGCAAATATATTGCCAATACCAATGCCTGCTCCTGCTAAACTTATAGTAGCTAATCCCGCTCCTATTAACTTTGCTGCTTCTACATCCATGTTAATTCTCCTTTTTTTATTATTAATGTTCTGGGTGAAATGAATCGTTTATATATAAGCAGGTTAATACTGCAAATACATAAGCCTGTAAAAAAGCTATTAATGTTTCTAAAACATATAAAACCACTATAAATAATAATGGTGCTATTCCCCATATACCTAAAGTCACTACAAACATCGCAAATACTTTTATAATAGTATGCCCCGCCATCATATTTGCTGCTAATCTTACTGCAAGACTGATAGGTCTTGATATGTAAGAAACTATTTCTATAGGTACTAATATAGGAATTAAAAATACAGGAACGCCTTTTGGAAGGAATAGTCTTAAATATTTATGCCCATTTATTACAAAACCCATAATTGTTGCTAATAAAAAGACTCCGAATGCAAGGGCAAAGGTAACAATTATATGGCTTGTAACAGTAAAACTATATGGTATTAATCCTAACATATTGCATAACAAAATAAACATAAACAAAGAGTACACTAAAGGAAATAATCGTTTACCATTATTACCCAAATTTGACTGGGTTGTATTGTATATCATCTCATAGCTCATTTCCGCTATTGATTGTAAGCGTCCTGGAACTACAGACTTTCTTTTAGTAGCATATATCAGAAATACATTTAAAATCACTAAAACGGCAATCATCATTACTGAAGAATTTGTCAATGATATATCAATATTACCAATCTTCATTTCAAAGATTCTTTGTATTGTGAATTGGTCTAATGGAGAGTGTTTTTCTGTCAATT
Source organism: uncultured Alphaproteobacteria bacterium (assembly GCA_963934475.1). Lineage (GTDB taxonomy): Bacteria > Pseudomonadota > Alphaproteobacteria > TMED109 > TMED109 > TMED109. The sequence goes on from CAWVYV010000020.1 coordinate 12,622, forward strand.
TTTATCCTTAACTATACTTAGAAAGTTAATAATATGTTATTCAATATTTTGCAATTTTTTTGTTGATTTATATGAAGTGTAAATACCTGATATAAACCCAATAATCAAAAAAA
>CAWVYV010000021.1:0-12041 GCA_963934475.1 uncultured Alphaproteobacteria bacterium
TTGTAACTCTCCCTTATACTATAGGTGGTAATGAAGAAAGTATTAATTTATTTGCACTATTTGATAGTTCAATTAAAATTATTCAAAATGGATTATATGATAAGTAATGAGTTGATAAGTATAATTGGGCCTGCATTACTTGCTGGCCTAATTATAACAATTACACATGCACCTTTAGGGATTGAGGTGCTAAAAAGGGGAATTATCTTTATTGACCTGGCAGTTGCTCAGATTGCAGGTTTAGGATTATTAATATCAAACTTATATTTTAGTAAAGATATACCTTGGTTGTCACAAATTATAGCTTTAACTTTTGCTATGATGGCAGCATTTTTTTTCAAAATAATAGAAAAGAAAATTAAATCGCAACAAGAAGCAATTATCGGCGTTAGTTTTGTAGTTGCTGCTTCATTATCTATTTTAATTCTATCGGACCACCCAACCGGAGGAGAGGAAATTCGTCATTTACTTTCCGGACAAATGCTTTTTATTACATGGCAAGATGTTTTATTACATTTACCAATTTATATATTAATATTGGTATTGTGGTTTTTACCTATAAATTTAAATGGAATTGGTTTTTATATACTATTTTCACTAGCAATTACATCTTCAGTTCAGTTAGTTGGTGTTTATGTAGTTTTTGCTAGTTTAATTTTACCTGCTTTAGCAGCTTTAAAAGCAACTAATCCATATAAAGTAGCATGGTTAAGTGGTTTAATTTCAGTTTTATTAGGAATTTTACTATCTATAATATTTGATTTACCGGCTGGACCGATATTAGTTGTAAGTTATGTAATTGTAACTATTTTAATAGTATTAATAAAAAAAATGAATAAAGTTAATAATTTATAATTAAGGAGCGTTTAATGAAATTTTTTTTAGTTTTTGCAGTACAATTTTTATTGTATTTTAATTTTTCATTATCTACAGCATTTGCTAATGAACCTATGGAAGTAACTAATGATATTAGTACTTTAACTATTACGTGGACAGATCTTTTACCTATAGACGCCTTTGATTTTATTCCAGAAGGAGGTGTAAAAGATGAAATGTGGGAAGATCCTAATTTTTTATTAGCAGTTGAAAAAGCAGGTTTAGCTACAGTAAATGAGTTAGATGGATCTAGTATAAGGCTTACTGGGTTTATGGTCCCTTTAGATGTAGATTATGGAGAAGCTGAAACAGTAAGTGAGTTTGTTTTAGTACCTTCAGCAGGGATGTGTATGCATGTGCCTCCACCTCCACCAAATCAAATGCTTTTAGTAAAATTAAAAAAACCAGTAAAGATAAGGCATATGTATCAGCCTATAGGAGTAAGTGGTATTGTTTCTATTAAACCACCTGCAGAGGAAGCTTTTGGTAGTGTTTATGTAGTAGAAGGAGACATAATTGAAGACGTTACTTTTAAAGATTTAGATTTAGGAAGGTAATAAAAAAAGAGAGTAAGAGGAGGTACTCTCTTACTCTCTAATGTATAATAAGGGAGTATATCTTTCTTGGGAGGAAATCAATAAACCTTATATACTATATTATATAGGTTATATTAGTTTTATTGTCAATGAGAATGATTATCATTCTCAAAAATAGATTAGAGGTAAAATGAAAAAAATATTCGTAATAGAAATAAATGAAAAAGATAAAAATATAGAAAATTATGAAGTTATGATGGCTCTGGATAACGATATTAAGGAGTTTGCAGATAAGTTACGGGAAAATGATAATCTATATATACAGTTAAAAAGAACAGGCAGTATTTGGAGAAATTTAATACATAAATTGGAATTAAATTTAAAAGAAAATAAAATAAAAAAAGATAACAATGATTCGAATGATTCTAAAGGCACAAAACATAATCATTTAAAAATTGTTAAATAAGTAATTTTCATAAATTAAGGAACTTCTCGTGAATTTTATTATAAAAGTAATTATTATTAGTTTTTATAGTTTTTGTGTTTATGGAGAAAAAGTTCCTGCAGGTTATGTCGCTAAATGGGATACTCTACCTCTAATAAATGATGATTATGAAATTAAATATGATCAAGATTGTGTTTCTTTTGAAGGGATTCTGAAAAGAGGAAAAATGGAACAGCCTCATATAACGCCTTTTAAGATAGTCAATAAGACGTTCTCTAATTTTATTGGTGGTTATTTATCAAAAATGCCAAATGAAAATTTAAAAAAATATTTAGGGGTGGATACTGTAGTTATTTGGCCTAATTATGAACAGAATGACTGGTATGTTTTATTAGGTAATAATTCTTGTTTTGTGGAATGGCTTGAAATACAACCAGACAATATTGATGCTATTATGGCTTTAGGTGAAAAAAAATAATTTTAGATTGTTTTTTAACAGTTTATAAAATGTTTACTAATACATTCACTTTTTAAGATCTCACCTTCATTTGCTAAAGGTTCCAAATATTATATATTGCTTCGAGTCATTTTTATTATAAGCATCTTTTACTAAACTTAAATCTGAAGAAATAGCTGAATTATTTATAATAAATACAAGCAGTATTGATATATAAATTATTTTTTTTATCATTCTTAAAAGATAGTTCTTACTAAAAAAAATAAAGGAATATTTTTATTATTATGAGTTTAAGTAATAATTTATTGCCTTCACTTATGTTTATATATTCTATATAGTTTAAAATATGAAAAATAAAGTAGCATTAATAACAGGTATTACAGGTCAAGATGGAGCTTACTTAGCTGAGTTTTTACTTAGTAAAGGTTATGAAGTTCATGGCATTAAAAGAAGGTCTTCATCTTTTAATACAAGTAGATTAGATAATCTATATCAAGATCCTCATTCTAAAGATGTTAAATTTCATTTACACTACGGAGATATGACTGATGCAACTAATTTAATTGGATTAATGCAAAAAATTAACCCAGATGAAGTGTATAATTTAGCAGCACAAAGTCATGTTCAAGTTAGTTTTGAAACGCCAGAATACACAGCTAATGCAGATGGCATCGGTGCTCTTAGATTATTAGAAGCTATAAGATTACTTAATATGACAAAAACGGTCAAATTTTATCAGGCATCTACTTCTGAGTTATACGGTAATTCAGATATTATTCCTCAAGATGAAAACACTCCATTCTCTCCTAGGTCACCATATGCAGCAGCAAAGTTATACGCATATTGGATAACAGTTAATTATAGGTTGGCTTATAATATTTTTGCATGCAATGGCATTCTATTTAATCATGAAAGTCCGATTAGAGGTGAGACATTTGTGACACGTAAAATTACTAGGGGTGTAGCAGCAATAAAACTTGGCCTTCAGGAAAAATTATATATGGGTAATTTGGATGCTAAAAGAGACTGGGGGCATGCTAAAGATTATGTTGAAGGTATGTGGCTTATGTTGCAACAAAATCAACCAGATGACTATGTACTTGCTACAGGTGAAGCCCATACAGTTAGAGATTTTATTGAAAATGCTTTTTTAGAAATTGGTGAATCAATTATATGGAAAGGTAAAGGAGAAGAAGAAATTGGGTTAAGTAAAAACACTAATAAAATATTGATAGAAGTCGATAAAAGATATTTTAGGCCTACGGAAGTTAATTACCTATTAGGAGATGCTACAAAAGCTAAATCAATTTTAGGGTGGGAAGCTAGTGTAAAATTTTCTGAGTTGGTTAAGGAAATGGTTAAAGAAGATCTAAAACTTGTAGATTTAGAGCAAAAAACTAGACGTTTTGGAATTGATGGTTGAAGAATAGTAATCAAGATAAATATTCATTAGTTGGAAGACGTATCTTTGTTGCAGGCCATAAAGGAATGGTTGGTAGCGCATTAATTAGAGCACTAAAAGATATAGAATGTGATATATTAACTCAAAACTCTAATGAATTAGATCTTAAAGACACAGTAAAAGTAGATAAATGGTTTAAAGAAAATAAGCCTGATACTGTATTTCTTGCAGCAGCTAAAGTAGGCGGGATATTAGCTAATAGTACTTATCCTGCAAGTTTTTTATATGATAATTTAGCTATTCAAAATTCTGTAATTTCTGCGTCTTATAACAATAATGTGAAAAAACTTATGTTTTTAGGTTCCAGTTGTATTTATCCTAGAAATGCAGAACAGCCTTTAAAAGAAAGTAGTTTACTTACTGGAGAGCTAGAGCCTACTAATGAAGCATATGCTATTGCTAAAATAGCAGGGATTAAATTATGCGAATCCTATAGAAAGCAATATGGAGTAGATTATATTTCTGTTATGCCCACAAACTTATATGGTCCTGGTGATAATTTTCATCCTCAAAATAGTCATGTGGTAGCGGCTTTAATATCTAAATTTTATGAAGCAAAACAGCTTAATAAAGATAAACTTATCTTATGGGGTTCTGGAAATCCTTTAAGAGAATTTATGCATGTTGATGATTTGGCTTCAGGTTTGATATTTTTAATGGAAAATTATAGTGAAGAACAACATATAAACATAGGCACAGGTAAAGAAATTTCTATAAAAGATTTTTCTAATATTATTAAAGCTATTTCTGGATGGGTAGGAAAAATTGAGTTTGATACTTCTTATCCTGATGGAATGCCTAGGAAGGTTATGGACGTAAGTAAAATAAATAAATTAGGGTGGACGCATAAGATAGATTTAGAGCAAGGGTTAAAAGACGCTTATAAATGGTACGTAACTAATCATAATGACGTTAGAATTAAATAATTTTTATTGTTTTAATAAAATTGAACTTTATCTAATTAGGTATATTAATAATTATTAGTGTGAGTAATATATAAATGAATAATGATTGGCTTTATCAGGTAAGAGTGTATTTTTCTCTAAATTTTGTTAATTTATACAATAGTAATAAAAGCTCGGACCTAAAAACTAAACTATTACAAATATTACAGAAAAATAATGCGGATTTATTAAGTCAATATGATGGCTTTATGGGGTATGTACTTGAGGCAGAAAAAAATGGTATAGACAATTATCCATTGTACCAGTGGACAAAAGATAGTTTAGAAAATAGTGGTAAAACAGAAAAGTATCGCACTTCTTATACTATATACGTTAATAACGAAGAAGTTTATTCTAAAGAAGAAGCTGATAATTTAGAAAAAGATCTAAAATTAATAATAGATAAGGTTTCAATTTTAAGAATTTCTAAACATGATACTAATCCTGCTAATAATCCTCAACCCCCTTCAAAATATAGTAAATAGGTGTTAAGTTAAATTATGAATAAATTTATTAAAACTGAATGTGGCTTAAATAAGTATGATGAGCTTAAAAACCATAAGAATGTTATAGGAAAAATAAGATTTTATTGGTTTGTTATTATGGCTAGTATAAGAGACAAAATACTTAAATTATAACTTTTTCATGGTCCAATAATTTCTTTTTGGTATCTGTTCCACCTAACGCAGAAAATCCAGTAAGCTTTCCATTGCTTGCAATTACTCTATGGCATGGAATTAATAATAATATAGGATTCTTCCCACATGCATTGCCAACAGCTCTTGGGGAAGTTTTTAATATATTAGCTATAGTTAAATACGTAGTAATCATACCATATGGGATTAATTTAATTTGATGCCATACTTTAAGTTGAAAAGCAGTTCCATTAAGAGTTATATCAATAGAAAAAACTTTTCTATCGTTAAATAAATACTCTTCAATTTGATTTTTAGTTACATTTAAAATTTTTGAATTTGAGTTTTTTATGTTTTCAGTCGTAAAATCTATATTTGATATTCTCTCTTCTTTACTTATTATTTTTATATTACCAAATTTTGATTGAAAGATTAATTGACTATTATATTCCATATTAATTATAGATTTTTTCCAAAATAGATTGGTTTATCTTCAGGATCCCAAATTTTATTTTTTTTCATAATCTCTTGAAAGGTAGGCCACTCTAAAAACCTTAAAAGCCAAGCATGTAACTTTTTTAATGGCATTTGATTATCAAACCAATGAATATCTGCAATTCTAAATTGTCGGATGAATGGTAATATGGATAAATCTAAGTAACTTGGCTTATTATTAAATAGCCATAAATTATCATTGTTCAATTCTTTTTCTACAATATTTAAAATTTCTATAGCTTTATCTCTAAAGTATTCTGGAGGCTCAATATTTTTATAGCGACTATTGTATTTATATCTATCTAGATGACCCTTGAAAGAACCATCTATCATCTCTAATATTTCGCGTGTTTTTTCTTGATTTTCAAGTTTAGATTTTTTTAAGTTATGCTTATCGTTATTATCCATAGCCCAGTTCATAATATCTAAACTCTCTTCTAATACTTTTCCATTATTTAAATATAAAACAGGAACAGTAGCTTTTGGAGATATACTTATCATTTCTTGTGGGATATTTTTTAGGTGAACTTCTCGTATTTCAACATCAATTTGACATAATGTAATAAAAATTCTTGTTCTCATTGCATAAGGACATCTTCTAAACGAATATAGTATTGGTAAGTTACCCATTTATAAGTCCTAAATTTTTATTTCTGATTAACTTTTTTTCCAATATGTTTTTCACCTCTTTTTTCAGCAAGATCAATTTGTTTCTGTCTATCTGCATAACGTTTTTTGCTTTCTGGGCTTTTTATATTATGGCAGTATTTACATGATATACCATGTATATAATTTTCAAGTAACGTATCTTCCTTCTTTAATGGCATTCTACATCCATGACACATTAAATAGCTTCCGGGCTTTAGTTCATCTGCTACTGATACCCTTTGATCAAATACAAAACATTCTCCTTCCCAAAGACTATCTTTTTTAGGAACTTTTTCTAAATACTTTAATATGCCTCCTTTTAAATGTGAAACATCTGTAAAACCTTGGTTTACAAGATAAGAAGTCGCTTTTTCACATCTTATGCCACCTGTGCAAAACATTGCTATTTTTTTATCTTTATATTCACTATTATTCGATTTTAGATTATTTTCAACCCACTTTGGTATATCTCTAAAACTCTTAGTTTTTGGATTAATAGCTCCTTGAAATGTCCCTATAGACACTTCATATTCATTTCTTGTATCTATTATTATAGTATTTGGGTCTTTTATTAAGGCATTCCATTCCATAGGGTCAATATATTTACCAATTTCTTTGTTGGGGTTAATATCAGTGTTTCCTATAGTAACAATTTCTTTTTTTAATCTCACCTTCATTCTATGGAAAGCATCTTTTGTGTTATAAGAGTGCTTCGGGTCCAAATCAAAAAATCTTTCATCTGATTTAATTTCTTTTATAAACTTATTTATACTATCCTGAGACCCTTCAATAGTTCCATTAATACCTTCTGGGGCAATTAATATTGTCCCTTTTGTCTGTAATGTTTCACATATATTTTCTATTTTATGTTTGAGTTTCTCTATATCTAATACTGGCACGAATTTGTAAAATGATATTATAGAAATGGTGCTCATAAATTTATAACTCCAAAGAATTTTTTTTTAATATAATTTATAAATTTTCTAATATTTTATCTAGTACATTATTATCTTTATGGTTTCTTTTTATAGTATGTATTGGAATATTTTTAATATAATTCAATAATGAATCTTTAGTTAATTCTATACCTACATCATTCTCACTACTTTGATTCAAAACTATTGAATTAATATTAATATTATTTTTAATCAAAACTTCGTATGCATTAAGGGTATGACTTATAGTACCTAAGTATGAACCAATAGTTAATATTATTGGTATATCAAGACGCTTCATAAGGTCTAAGATAGTGAATTTATTGTTAATAGGCACCATGGTTCCACCAACTCCTTCTATAATAAGTATGTCTTCATCTTTAGAAATTATATGAGAGTTACAAAAGCTAATAAGTTCTTTAAAGTTAATTTCTTTTTTTGCTATATTTGCTGCCATATCTGGGGATAGAGGGGTTTCAAATCTCCATGGCGAAATTTTATCAAGATAGCTTTTATTCTTACCTAAGGCTTTCAATATAATACCACTATCCGATTCATCTAGATTGTTAATATTAAACCCACTGATTATTGGTTTTATAGCTTTAATTCTATAATTTAACATCATAGCTCTTTTAATAAGCAAATTTGTCAAATAGGTTTTCCCAATATTTGTTCCTGTACTAGTAATAAAAATAGGTTTAATCAAAATACATATCCCTCATTAAAAATTCAAACCTTTGATTAGTTTAGAAAGACTTATAATATCTTTCTTTTTATGGGATGCAGAAAACGTAAGTCTTAGGCGGGATGTATTTATAGGAACTGTAGGAGGTCTAATTGCACTTATATAATAGCCATTTTTTTCTAATATTTTTGAGGCATCAATAGCTTTATTTTCAGATTTTAAAATAATTGTTACAATGGATGACTCTGGTTCAGGTAAGTCTGCTAATTTACAAAATAATTTAGCATTATCATATGGTTTTTTAACTAAAGATTTGTTTCTTTTAATTATTTCTAAAGACTTGATTGCTGATGCAAGTATGCTGGGAGGTAAAGCAGTTGTATAAATTAAACTTCTTGCCTTGTTATGTAACAAATCAACTACCGTCTTTGGTGCTACTATAAAACCTCCATAACTTCCGATTGCCTTTGATAACGTTCCCATTTGAATAAGGACTTCTGGAACTGGGTTTAATTCATATTGAGAACCTCTTCCATCACCTAAAACACCAAACCCATGAGCATCATCTAGCATAATTGAGGCATCATATTTATTCGCTAAATACGCTAATTCTTTTATTCTTCCTCTATCACCGTCCATACTAAATACACCTTCAGTCAGTATAAAACATGATATATATTTTTTTCTATGTTTTTTTAATAGTTCTTCTACATGGTTTGTATCATTATGATTAAATTTCATAGATTTAGAACTTGATAGCTTAATACCAATATTTGTAGATGCATGGCTTAATTCATCAAAAATTAATAAATCTTTATTTGTTGTTAAAGAGGGTATCACCCCAGTATTTGTAAGATAGCCACTTCCAAAAACACACGCTGCTTCACCATTTTTAAAGCTTGCTAATAAATACTCTAATTTTTCATATAATAAATTATTTCCAGAAACTAATCTTGATGCACCTGAACCTACGCCATATTTTTTAATTGCTTTAATACCTGCTTCTATAACTTCTTTATTTTGGCTCAACCCTAAATAGTCATTACAGCTAAAAGAAATAAGATTTTTTTTATTACGAGTAACAACAGAATCTTTTTTTCTTATAGTAGTAACTATATGTCTTTTTTGAGACTGGTTTGTTATTTTTAATAACTTTTTATCATATATTGAAATTATTTTGTTATTCATATCATTTCTTACTTGCTCAATATTTATTTATTACTATATTATGTCCTTATGAATAAAATATATAAAATTAACAATACTCTAAGGCATGATTGGGCTAGTGATGAAGCAAAATCTTTAATAGATCAACCATTATTAGATTTAGTATATCAAGCTCAAACGATACATAGAAGTAATTTTCCTAAAAATGAAATACAAAAAAGTAAATTATTAAGTATAAAAACGGGTTCTTGTCCTGAAGATTGTTCTTATTGTTCGCAAAGCGCACACCATAATGTAGATTTAAAAAAAGAGCCTTTAATATCATTAAGTGAAGTAGTTAAAGCTGCAGAAGCTGCTGTAGAGGAGGGCGCTACTAGGTTCTGTATGGGTGCAGCTTGGAGAGGTCCAACAGATAAAAATATTGATCAAGTTTGTGATATGGTAGAAGCTGTAAACAATCTGGGTTTAGAAAGTTGTGTTACTTTAGGTCTGTTGAAAGATGGTCATGCAAAGAAATTAGCTGATTCAGGGTTAAATTATTACAACCATAATATTGATACTTCTGAAGAGTTTTATAATACTATTATAAGAACGAGAAAATTTTCAGATCGTCTAGACACTCTGGAAAAAGTAAGAAATGCAGGAGTAAAAGTTTGTTCTGGAGGCATAATTGGTATGGGTGAAACTCGTACTGATAGAGCAGAAATGTTAAGAACCTTATCTAACTTAGAGGAGCATCCTGAAAGTGTTCCAATAAATATGTTAATTAGAATTCCTGGTACACCTTTAGGAAATGTAGAGCCATTAGATCATATTGAGTTAGTAAGAACTATAGCTTTAGCTAGGATTATGATGCCTATGTCTACCGTAAGACTTTCTGCTGGTAGAGCCGAAATGTCTAATTCAACGCAAGCTTTATGTTTTTTAGCAGGTGCTAGTTCTATATTCTTAGGAGATGTTTTACTTACGGCTGATAACCCTGGAACTGATCAAGATAATAATATGCTTGAAAATTTTGGTTTGAAAGGTGAGGCTAAAATTTCTTTCAAAGAAGAAATAAAAATAGTTTCTTAATAATTTGAACCAACCTCACCCTAATTTATGGCATCCTTATTCTCAAATGAGGAATTTAAATTATGTTCCTAAAGCAAAAGCAACTTTAGGTTCTGAAATAACTTTAACAAATAATAATATTTTAATAGATGGCACAGCATCTTGGTGGACTGCGTGTCATGGTTATAATCATCCAAAAATTATTAAATCTATGAAAGAACAACTAGATTTGATGCCACATATTATGTTTGGTGGATTAACTCATAAGCCTGCTGAAGATCTTGCATCAAAATTAATAAATATTTTACCTAATACATATGATCATGTTTTTTTTGTAGACTCTGGTTCTGTTGCTGTAGAAGTTTCTATGAAAATGGCAATTCAATATTGGGTAAATAATAAGGTATTTACAAAAAGAAAATTCTTAAGTTTTAAGGATGGTTATCATGGTGATACTTTAGGGGCAATGTCCGTTTGCGACCCTACGGAAGGAATGCATACATTATTCAAAGGTTATATGCCTGAACAAATAAACACAGAATTGCCTATATCTAAATTACAAAAAGAAGCTTTAAAAAACACATTATTAAATAATAGATCAGAGATAGCAGCGATCATATTAGAGCCTCTAGTACAGTGTGCAGGAGGGTTTAAGTTTCATTCAAGAGAAACATTAAAATTTATTGATGATTTAGCAAAAGAAAATAATATTTTACTTATTGCTGATGAGATAGCAACAGGTTTTGGTAGAACAGGTTCCATGTTTGCTTTTGAGCAAAGTCAAATTATCCCAGATATAGTTTGTTTAGGAAAAGCTCTAACTGGAGGAGCTATCTCCTTAGCAGCTGTAGTTGCCACTTCTAATATATATAATGCTTTCCTTTCTGATAATGATGAAGATGCTTTAATGCATGGCCCAACCTATATGGCTAACCCCTTAGCTTGTGCAGCAGCAAATGCCTCACTAGATTTATTTGAGACGGAACCTAGGTTAGAGCAAGTTAAGAATATAGAGAAAGAATTAAATACTAAACTGATAGAATGTAAAAATATGAAGTCAGTATTAGACGTCAGAGTAAAAGGTGCTTTAGGTGTAATACAAGTTAAAAAAATGCATAATTTAAATTGGTTAAGAAAAAGATTTGTTGAAGAAGGTGTTTGGATTAGACCTTTTTTAGATGTCATATATATAATGCCATCATTCACTATATCTAATGCAGAAATAAGTAAGTTAACAGAGTCTATAATTAAAATAATTCCAGAATGGGAATGTAAAATTTAAATTTATACTATTTAAAGTAATATATTATTCATCATATGAAATATAATTTTAACATAATAATAAAAAGAACTAATAGAATTAGGACAGTATCTTTTCTAGTTAAAAATCAAGAATTAACAATCTCTGTTCCAAAATTAATTTCAGATAAAGAAATAGATAGATTAATTTTAAGTAAATTAAAGTGGATAAATAAAAAATTAAGGTCAGAAAAGCTTAATCCAACCGATATTCCAAAGTGTTTTGTAAATGATGAAAAACTTATGTTTTTTGGAAAGAGCTATTTCTTGAAATTAGAAGAAAGCTCTTTTTTTAATATAGTCGTTGATGAAAATAATATTATTATTTCCTCAATTGATATAAATAATCAATCTCATATAAAGAAAATTATAAGAAATTGGTATATAGAAGAATCAAAAAAATA
>CAWVYV010000022.1:0-11976 GCA_963934475.1 uncultured Alphaproteobacteria bacterium
AGTTATAGATAGTAAAAATAACGGTGAATTAAGTATATTAAATATAAAAAAAGCTGAATTATTAATATTACAAAGAGAGAAATTAATATCTAATACAAATTTTTCTAGAATGAGCTCTTTATTTGAATTTGAAAAAAGTTTAGGGCAAAGTTATTTTAAAGGGAGTTATATCCCTCAAAATGCATATTACCCAATTGAGTATTTTACGCATATAAATGAAGGCAAATTAAAATGAAGATATTAATATATATATTATCTATTATTATTATTGGGTCTTTTACTTATTTATTTTTTTCAAATAATTATTCTGACACTTCATCTAATAATGATCAAGAATTAGAATTAAATGAAATAGGTGACGATGATGACATTGAAATAAATAGATTAGTAACTTATAAAGATAGGGTAGCCATTCTGTTGTCACCGGAAGAATATAATCTTGCAGGTATTTCAAGCAAATTATTGAAAAAACAAACAGTTATTCTTCAAGAAGAAAAGAGTGCTTTATCCATTAATCCTAAAAAATTATTAGAGTTAGTCCAAACATATGATGCATTGAAATTGCAACTAGACAGAATTATGATTGACAAAAATTATCTTAAAAATAATTATGATCGGTTTAAAATATTATATGATACTGAAGGTAGTATACCTCTAAAAAATTTAGAAGAATCTAAGTACAAACTCATGTCTATAAATTCAGAAATAATCAGCTTAAATAAAAAATCAAAAGATATATCTAAATTAATTAAGAGATCTTTTGGTGACTTTTTTCTAAAAGATATTATAGGAGAGAGGTCTGTATATAATAATTTAGTTAATAAATCTTCATCTATAATTGCAATTGAAAATATAGAATATGAAAGTCATAATACGAATTATTTCTATAAGAATAAAAATTTAACTTTTTTAACTATGAATGATGAAGTTTCAAAACTTTTTGGTAATGTTGGCTTGTTTTACTTAGATGGTGATAATTTATCACCAGAAAGAAAAATTACTGTTTATACGAATACTATAGATTCTATGGAGGGCTATTTTATTCCTGAAAATGCTTTAATATATCACAATGGTAAAATTTGGTCTTATTTTAAAGAAAAAGATTATTTATTTACTAGATACGAATTAAGTAAATTTAATATTATGAATGATGGGCAATTATTTGTGAATGAGGAGTTAAAAAACATTAATATTGTAAATTCTGGTGCTCAAGTATTATTTGCTGAAGAGTTTAGAACGCAAATAATGCAAGAAGATGATGATTAGTTATTAATATGTTTTATTCTTTAATTCGTTTTTCTATATATAAACCATATATAATTATTGCTTTTATATCTTTGCTTACAATATTTTGTGGTTGGAAACTTTTTCAAACTTCTCTAGACATATTTCCAGAATTTTCACCAAAACTTGTAATTATACAAACGGAAGCTCTAGGTCTATCTTCTGAACAAGTAGAAAATAGTGTAACTAGACCTTTAGAATCTCTTTTAAGTGGTATACCAAATATAGAATATCTTAGATCTGAGTCTATAGCAGGATTATCTGTTTTAACTTTAACTTTTAATGAAGGCTCATCACACAGTAATAATAGACAACTAGTTACAGAAAGGTTAAGTGGAGCAAAAAATATCCTTCCTAAATTTGTCAAGTCTCCAATTATAATGCCTCTAGCTTCTTCAGCAGCCACAATTATGACTATAGGTTATTCATCTGATAATAACAGCTTGCTGGATTTGAGGAGTTTTGTTGAACAGCATGTTGCTCCAGCATTATTATCTGTAAAAGGTGTTGCTGATGTTAATATATTTGGTGGCGAACAAAAACAATTAAATATCATTTTAAATAAAGATAAATTAATTGAATATTCAATTCCAATAGATTTAGTAATAAAAAATCTTGAAAATGCTAATTTAAAAATATTTGGTTCGTTGGTTACTAGCAATCAAGAAATACAAGTAGTTCAAAATAATCTGATTTCTCTTAATAAAATTAAATCTATAAATATAGTAAATGAGTCTGGTAGGATCATTAAATTAAGTGATATTTCAACAATTGAGTTTAATGCATCTAGGCAGATTAGTAAGGCGAGCATAGAAGGAAAGCTTGGTGTAGTAGTAATGATTATAGGTCAGTTGAATGCTGATACAGTTGCAGTTACAAAAGCTATAGATGAAGCTTTAATTACTTTAACAGAGTTAACTGCAAAGAATAATATTGAGCTAAATAATCAAATTTTTAGACCTGCTAATTATATTTTAAATAGTTTACATAGTATTCTTGATCATTTAGCTGTTGGTGGAATATTAGTCTTATTAGTTTTAATAGTTTTTATGTCAAATTTAAAAGCAGCTCTTATTTCTGCTTTAGCTATTCCAATATCATTAATTTTAGCAGCTATCCTAACATTGACTACAGGTACTAGTCTAAACATAATGGTAATAGGTGGTTTAGCAATAGCTTTAGGTGAAGTTGTAGATGATGCAATTATAGATGTTGAAAATATCTTAAGAAGATTAAGAGAAAATAGTAAATTAAAGAAGCCTCTGCATAATTTAAAAGTTATATATCGTGCATCTATAGAAGTAAGAGGGTCAGTTGTATTCGCTTCATTAATTGTTATGTTAGTATTTATCCCCTTATTAATCTTATCTGGTGTGGTAGGTAGAATGTTTGCCCCATTGGGCATAGCTTATATATTAGCTATATTTTCATCATTAATTTCTGCACTCACACTAACGCCTGCATTAGCAAGTATTAGTTTTAACAAATATTCAGAAAAAAAAGATCCATTAATTATTAAATTAATTAATCCTAGTTATGAAAAAGCTTTATATTTTTTATCAAGGTTTCCAAAAATTTCTTCTATATGTGCACTACTAATTTGTTCCTCTGGAATATTTTTAGTACCAAAATTAATGCTAGGTTTTTTACCAGAATTAAGAGAAGGGCATTTTATGATACATACTTCATCTCTAACAGGAACTTCTTTATCTGAAACAATGAGATTAGGCAATATTATTACAAAAAATGTATTAGATATAGAGGGTGTAAAAACTATGTCTCAATGGGCAGGTAGAGCCGAGAGAGGTGCAGACACTTTTGGAAGCCATTACTCTGAGTTTGAAGTTGAATTAGAGAGCTTAAGTGGAAAAAAACAACAAATTATTTTTAATAAAATTAAAGATATATTAGTAAATACTCCCGGTATATCTTTTGAAGCTAACTCTTTTTTAATAGAAAGAGTTGATGAAACATCTTCTGGATATAGTTCACCAATTGTACTTCAAATATTTGGAAACAATTTGTCTGAAATAGATATTGCAAGTTCAAAGCTATATAAAAAATTTATAGATAACCCTGCTTTACAAAATATACAATTAAAGTCAATTTTGGGTAAACCACAAATAAATATAGAATTAAATTATAAATTATTAGCAATGCATAATATTTCCATTGATGAAACATATGCTTTAATTAATGCGGCATTAGATGGAGTTATCATTGACAGTTATTATGAAGATATGATTAAGATACCAATTGTTTTGTCTTATAAAGATAAAGGCAGTTTAGATCATATTAATAAACTAAAAAATATAGTTTTAATTAATAAAGATGGGCAATCATTTAAACTTGATGATGTCTCTAAGATATTTATTACTAAGGGTAGATATAATATACTTCATGATTCTGGTCGTAAGGTGCAAATTATTACTGCTAAAGCTCGAAATGGAGCTACAAATATAGCTTTAAACGAGATCAATTCTATAATTAATAATACAGACTTAGGTAGTAATATTTATACAAATATTACAGGTAGTGCTGTCGAAGGAAAAAAAGCTCGTATAGAATTAATTACAACATCTTTGTTGGTTTTAATAGGGGTTTTGTTTTTAGTGTTAATTGCTATAGGTAATATAAAAAATACTTTTTTAATACTAATTAATTTGCCATTTGCTTTAATCGGAGGTGTTGTTGCAGCAATATTAGGGGGTGGTCTATTATCTATAGGTTCAATAGTTGGTTTTGTTACTTTGTTTGGAATAACTCTAAGAAACTCTATTATGTTAGTGTCTCATTACCAATATTTAGTATTTAAATCTGGATACGAATGGAACAAAGAAACAGCTATTAAGGGAGCAAAGGAAAGGCTTCCATCTATATTAATGACTGGATTGGTTACAGGTCTTGCTATGCTTCCAATAGCTTTTGATGCTGATAATGCTGGAAGAGAAATTATGGGTCCGATGGCTTCTATAATTATAGGGGGACTTACTACCTCCACTATATTGAATTTATTAATATTGCCTGCCTTTATGTTAGCATTTGGATCATTTAATAAAAAAATTGATAATATTTAAGCAGCATCTAATATCATATCTTCTATTTGATATGCTAAATTAGAAATACTATTTATATCTATTTTATTATTAGCAATATCATTTAATTGCTGTTTCCATAATTTAGAGCCTTGAACTCCATAGAACATATTAAAAAGTGGGCGAATTAATCTACGTTGCGTATGCCCTAAAGATAGATATTTACTTGCATATTCAAGATAACTATTAATAATTTCATATCTAGAGATATTAATATTTTTATCAAAAAATGTATTCTCTGCATTACTAAACATCCATGGGTTATCCCAGGCTGCTCTACCAATCATGGCTCCGTCAAAATCTTTTAAGATATTTTTTGCATCATTTAAATTAACAATACCTCCATTTACTATAATTCTCATATGCTTAAAAGTTTTTTTTATATACTTTACTCTTTGATAATTAAGAGGAGGAATTGTTCTATTTTCATGAGGAGATAATCCTTTTAGAATTGCGATGCGTGCATGAATAATAACAGTAGAAACTTTTTTATCATCTAGTTCAGAAATAAATTCTTCAAGAAATTGATCTGTGTCATAATTATCTAAACCAATTCTAGTTTTTACAGTAACCGGAATGTCACAATTTTCTTTGATAGCTTCTATCATTTCTCCAACTTTTTTAGGTTCTTTCATTAAGCATGCA
Source organism: uncultured Alphaproteobacteria bacterium (assembly GCA_963934475.1). Lineage (GTDB taxonomy): Bacteria > Pseudomonadota > Alphaproteobacteria > TMED109 > TMED109 > TMED109. The sequence continues at coordinate 5,025 of CAWVYV010000022.1, forward strand.
CCAAAATTACCATTCACAACTTTGTTTGATGGGCACCCACAATTAATGTTAATTTCTTGAAAATTTGATTTTGAAAATATTTTTGCAGCTTTAGCTGCAGAGGAAGGTTCAGAACATCCAATTTGTAAAGCTACTGGGCCTTTACAGTCAGATTCTATACTAAATCTATTATTTTGATCGTGTATAATAGCATTTGTATTAATCATCTCTGTATAAAGAAGAGTATTTTTAGAAATTAATCTTAATAAATTTCTATAATGTAAATCTGTTCGATCCATCATAGGAGCTATTGATAACAAATTTATATTATTAACCATAAAAATTAGCCTTGTTTTATTAATTTTGCAGCATTTATGGCAAAATAACTTAAAATTCCATCTGCTCCTGCTCTTTTAAAGCAGCTAAGAGATTCTATAATAGCCTTATCTTTATCCAAGTATTTATTATTTATGGCAGCCATAATCATAGCATACTCTCCAGAAACTTGGTATGCGTAAGTAGGCATTTTGAATGTAGATTTTACTCTATAAATTATATCTAAATAGGGCATACCTGGTTTTATCATAATCATATCTGCTCCTTCAGAGATATCTAAGCTAACTTCTCTTAAGGCTTCATCTGAATTTGAGTAATCCATTTGATAACTTTTTTTAGACTTTTTGCTTATATTTAATTCTGACCCAATTGCATTTCTAAAGGGGCCATAGAAACAGGATGCATATTTTGCAGCGTAAGACATTATTTGAGTATTTTTAAAACCATTTTTGTCTAGCTCTTTTCTAATTAAACCTATTCTGCCATCCATCATATCACTAGGGGCTATAATATCTGACCCAGCCTTAGCTTGAATAACAGCTTGTTTACATAAAATTTCTATGCTTTCATCATTCAATATTTCATTATCTTTTAATAAACCATCATGCCCATGATTTGTATAAGGATCTAAAGCTACATCCGTTATTATTCCAATATTCTTAATATTTTTTTTAATTAAGTTAGTCGTTCTACATACAAGGTTTTCTTCATTTAATGCTTCAGAACCTTTTTCATCTTTAAGAGTAGCATTTGTTTCAGGAAATAGTGCTATAGCGGGTATGCCTAATTCTTTTGCCTCTTGTACAGTTTCAATAATTTGAGTAATTGGAGTTCTGTAAACACCGGGCATAGAATTAATAACAGTTTTTTTATCACCATCTGTAATAAATATAGGCAATATTAAATCATTAACAGAAAGTCTATTTTCTTCTATTAATCTTCTGCTCCAATTAGTCTGTCTATTTCTTCTCATCCTTGTGTTAGGGTAAGAAGGTGAAGCTACATTTATATAATTATTACTCATATATATATTTCCTAATTATTTAAAATTATACTATATTATAATAGTAGTTTTTTAAAATTTTTCTCTCTTAATAGGGATTTTAATCAATAAACACAATAATTAATAGGGTATAACATGGACTTTTCTCTAAGTAATGATCAAATTGCATTTAAATCTATGATTCAAGCTTTTGCTAAGGATAAAATGGCTCCTTATGCAAATAAATGGGACAAGGAAAAAACACTTCCAATTGATGTTCTAAGAGAGGCTGCAACTCTAGGTTTAGGTGGCATCTATGTAGATGAAAAACTAGGTGGAACTGGTCTAGGTAGGCTGGATGCTGCAATTATATTTGAAGAGTTATCTACAGCTTGTCCGTCAACAGCAGCTTTTATATCTATACATAATATGGCTACTTGGATGGTTTCTAAATATGGTACAAAATACCATTTTGATAAATATTTACCAAAACTATTAACTATGGAATATATATCATCCTATTGCTTAACTGAACCAGGCTCTGGCTCTGATGCCGCTGCATTAAGCACTTCTGCAATTAAAGAAGGAGATTATTATATATTAAATGGGACAAAAGCATTCATATCTGGTGCTACTATATCTGATACTTATTTAACAATGGTAAGAACAGGTGATAAAAGTTCGAATGGTATTTCTTGTTTATTAATTGATAAAGATTCTGAAGGATTATCATTTGGTAAATTGGAAGATAAAATGGGCTGGAATTCGCAACCTACAGCACAAGTAATATTTGAAAACTGTAAAGTTCCAATAAAAAATTTAATAGGTAAAGAAGGAGAAGGTTTTAAGATCGCAATGCAAGGGTTAGATGGCGGTAGAATAAATATTGCATCTTGCTCTTTAGGTGCAGCAAGAATTTGCTTAGAAAAATCCTTAGATTATGTAAATGATAGAACTCAATTTGGAAAAAAAATAGCAGACTTCCAAGCTACACAATTTAAATTAGCAGATATGGCAACACAACTAGAGGCCGCAAGGTTAATGGTATTAAAAGCCGCTTCAGAAATAGATAACTTAGGACAGGATGCAACAAAGATAAGTGCTATGGCAAAAAGGTTTGCTACTGATATAGGTTTTTCAATATGTAATGAGGCACTTCAGTTACATGGAGGATATGGATATCTAGCAGAGTATGAAATAGAACGGTTTGTTAGAGATGTAAGGGTTCATCAAATTTTAGAAGGTACTAATGAAGTTATGAGAGTTGTTATTTCTAGATCCTTATTAGCAAATAGGTAGATATATATGTCTATTAAATATAGTGAAAATGGAAATGCAGCAATTATAACGCTTAATAGACCTAATAATTTAAATGCACTTAATTATGAAATGATTACTAGTATTGAAGAGTATTTAAAAAATATTAATAAAAATAAGAATATTAAATTAGTAATTTTTAAAGGGGAAGGAGAAAAAGCTTTTTGTGCAGGAGGTGATGTAAAAAGTTTTTATGAAGAAAAGTTTACTAATACTAATGTATTAAGAAAAAATTTTTTTTTTAGAGAATATAAGCTTAATTATTTAATAAAAAAATATAAAAAACCTATAATCTCTTTTGTAAATGGAATTTGTATGGGAGGTGGAGTAGGCATTGCAATGCATAGTAGTATAGTTATCGTTTCTGAAAATGTTAAGTTTGCTATGCCAGAGTGTACAATTGGGCTTTTCCCAGATGTTGGCTCCTCAAATTTTTTATCCAAATTAAAAAGTAATATCGGTTTATATCTTGCCTTAACTGGCAAAAGATTAGTTAGTGGAGACCTAATAGAATTGGGATTAGCTAATTATTGTGTAAGCAGGAACAGCTTTGATTCTCTTGAAAAACGCTTAATTAATATTAAAAATATGAGGTCTATTGATAAAATTATTGATGAATACTCTGAAAAGACAAATTCATCTATATTTCCTTCACTTAATAAAAATATAAATAGTATTTTTAAATATAATAAAGTTGAAAAAATTATTTCTCTATTAGAGAGTTCTAATGAAATATGGGCTGAAGAAGCTTTTAAGGCTATGAATAAATCCTCTCCTACAAGTCTAAAAATTAGTTTGAAACAATTAAGATTGGCTAAATATAAGTCTTTTAAAGACAATTTAATCATGGACTATAGGTTATCTCAGTCTTGTATGACAGGAGTTGATTTTTATGAAGGAGTAAGATCTGTTTTAGTTGATAAGGATTTTAAACCAATATGGAATCCTAGTATGGTTCAAGATGTGAGTAGTAAACTTGTTATTTCTCACTTTAAGTCTTTAGGTAAAGGTGATTTAAAAATATAATCAAATAAGGAAATGATATGAAAATAGGGTTTATAGGATTAGGAAATATGGGTAGGGGCATGGCTTTAAATTTAGTTAAGGCTAAACATGATGTTAATATTTATGATCTTAATAAAGACGTAATAGGTGAACTTAATAAAAGAGGATGTATTGGTTGCTCTGATATTATTAGCACGGTTAAAGATAGAGATGTTGTAATTACTATGTTGCCAGAAGGTTCGCATGTAAGAGATGTCTATTTAGGATCATCGAGTATAATTGAGAATTGTAATGAGAATACTTTATTAATAGATTGTTCTACTATTGATATTGCAAGTATTAAAGCTGTTGGAATTAAAGCCAATAAAAATAATATGCACATTATAGATGCTCCAGTATCAGGAGGAGTGGTAGGGGCTGATAATGGAACTTTAACTTTTATGGTAGGTGGAAAAGAAGAAAGTTTTAATTTAGCTCTACCAATTTTAAAGGATATGGGTAAAAAAGTAGTTCATGCAGGTGATTTAGGGTCTGGGCAGGCGGCGAAGATATGTAATAATATGATTTTAGGTATTACTATGATAGCTCTCAGTGAATCGTTTACAATGGCTAAAAAACTAGGCTTAGATCAAAATAAGTTTTTTGAAATCAGCTCTAAAGCAACAGGCATGTCTTGGGCTATGTTGAATCATTTGCCAGTAGCTAATATTATAGAAACAGCAGCTGCAAATAATAATTTTAAACCAGGTTTTGCAGCAAGTATGATGGTAAAAGATTTGTCTTTAGCTCAGTCAGCAGCAGCTTCCGTAAATTTAAATACACCTTTAGGCTCTTTAGCGTTAGATATGTATAAAGATTTTATAAAAAAGGGTAATGGTGACCTGGATTACACAGCAATAATAAAATTAATAGAAGATAATTAATCTAATTAAAATGCTGCAATACCTGTTTGAGCTCTACCAAGAATTAACGCATGAATATCATGTGTTCCTTCATAGGTATTAACTGCTTCTAGATTCATTACATGTCTTATTACATGGTATTCATCGCTCACACCATTCGCTCCATGCATATCTCTAGCTATTCTTGCAATCTCTAGTGCTTTTCCTGTACTATTTCTCTTTATCAATGATACCATATCAGGAGTCGATTTACCTTCATCTTTCAATCTACCTACTCTTAAACTACCCTGAAGGGCAAGACTGATTTCTGTTTGCATATCAGCTAATTTTTTTTGTATTAATTGATTAGCGGCTAAAGGTTTACCAAATTGTTTTCTATCTAAAGTGTATTGTAATGCAGCATGCCAACAAAATTCCGCAGCCCCTAATGCACCCCATGCTATACCGTATCTTGCAGAGTCAAGACAAGAAAAAGGACCTTTAAAAGATTTAACAAGAGGAAGTTTATTTTCTTCAGGAACAAAAACATCAGATAAATGTATCATACCAGTTGTGGAAGCTCTTAAAGAAAACTTTCCTTTAAGGGCTGGAGTTTCTAAACCTTTAAATCCTCTTTCTACTATGAACCCTCTTAATATATTTTGTTCATCTTTAGCCCATATAATTAAAATATCAGCAATTGGAGAGTTTGTTATCCAAGTCTTTGATCCATTTAAAATATAGCCACCTTTAGTTTCTACTGCTTTAGTTTCCATACTTCCTGGGTCTGATCCATGATTAGGTTCTGTAAGGCCAAAAGCACCAATATATTCTCCTGATGCAAGCTTTGGTAAAAAACGATTTTTTTGATCTTCAGAACCAAATGTATAAATTGGGTGCATTACTAAGCTAGATTGCACACTCATGCAGGATCTGTAGCTAGAGTCTACTCGTTCAATCTCTCGAGCTATTAAACCATATGCAACATATGAAACACCTGGGCAGTTATAACCTTTTATAGTTGACCCTAGTAAGCCAATTGCACCCATTTCTTTAAATATATTTTTATCAAAACTTTCATTACGATTATTATCAAGCACACGAGTCATTAATTTATCTTGTGCATAATTTGCTGCAGTTTCTTTAATCATATTCTCTTCTTCTGATAACTGGTCCTTTAAAAGAAAAATATCAGACCAAGCTGAAGCTCTAAAATCTTGTTTATTTAATTCAGTTAACTTTTTTTCATGTGAAGAAGACATTTAATTTCCTTATTAATTAAGAGAAAAAGTATTAGCAATTTCTAGTACTTTTCTAATTCGTATATGGTTTAGAGCACTTGCTCCTATATAATAATATATATCATTTATTTTTTGAAGCCTTAAAACTAAATAAAATTTAAATAGTCCTAAAGGGTAGGAACAATATAGTTGTGAATATTTTCCTTCTTTATTAAACCCTTCAATTAATTCATCACAGAATAATTCAGGATTAATAGTAGCTATTTTAATAGTCTTATCAATTGAGGGAGCATCTGTTAGTGAATAATTCATTCTAGCTTCTAAAATAGGACTGTCTGGCCCTCTTAATAACCTCTCAACATTAATTATATTGTGGATTTCATAATGTAGTCTATCATTCAGCCATTCATTAAAAACTAAGTCTTTATCTAATATTTTATATAATTTTAGCCATGTATATTCTGAAAAAGAACTATCTAATGGTTTGATTGTTATAACGCCTGTTATAGATTCATTATAATCTAAAACTAAGGTGCTTTCTTTAAAATCATTTGGTATATCAAATGATTCATTACTCTCTGCATGAGATGGAAAAATTTTAAATACAAGTAATAAAATTATAAAGTAAATAGAGTAACTATTTATTTTAAAATATTTTATTTTCATTTTCTATCAAATAATACTGGTTTACCATTAGGAGTATCTATTAATTTTCCATCTTTCATTATGACTTTTCCATTTACAATAGTCATTACTGGCCAGCCTTTTACAGTTTTATTATTATAAGGTGTCCAACCAGATTTATTGGCCATCATTTCATCAGTTATTTTAACCTCTTTACTTAGATCTACTATAGTTAAATCTGCGTCATAATCTAATTTAATCTCCCCTTTATTAATAGCTTTGTAGAGCTTAGCAGGGTTAGTAGATATCAATTCACATAATTTAAATATACTTATTTTTCCATTATTCACATGGTTTAGCATAATTGGTAATAATGTTTGAACTCCTGGCATTCCAGAAGGACTTTCAGGATATGGTTTTAGCTTCTCTTCCTTGGTATGAGGAGCATGGTCTGACCCTATAACATCAACAACACCATCACTTATCCCTCTCCATAAAGCTTCTAAATGTCTCTTAGCTCTTATAGGGGGGTTCATTTGTGCAAATGTACCTAGTTCATTATAACAATCTGGAGCATTTAAAGTTAA
>CAWVYV010000023.1:0-11872 GCA_963934475.1 uncultured Alphaproteobacteria bacterium
GCGCTCGCAAGCTGGAGCTCAAATCAGCGCTAATTAAAATTAGTATAATAATTTTATTTTGTAAAGAATTTTATTATATTAAAAATACAGGAAATTTTCTATTAATTATTAAACATTAAGCAAACTTGATGTATTATACCTTTTAATTCTACAGGGTATAAAGTAATTGCCACATCCAAATCAAATAGCTCTAAAACACTTTGGATAGATGAGAGTAGCAATAATAGTTGGTAAATTTTTACCTCGCAGTAAAAACTAGTATGTTTAATATCTAGCTTAATTACCCATTAATATACCTCCACTTCACCCTATACCTTAAATAATGGTTTTTATAAGGGGGTAAAATATAGGCAATAAAATCCTATTAGAGGAAGGGAGTAGACTAAGGGAAAGAGGATATAGCTATAAGAAAATAGCCAAGAACTTTAATGATAGAGGAATTAGAAGTAGAAGGAATAAAGAATATTATAAGAATTTATTAGTGACATTCTTTTCCTAGTGCTTTTAAACGCCAGTAGTTATATGGCAGAGGTGTTATCCATCCTGCAAATAACATGATTGGAACTACCCACAACGTTAGTATTGCTCCACCTGTTAATATTACATCAATATGTATCAAATTACTTTGCATGAGTTATGTTTAAATAAGTTTCATTAAATAACAATCAAATAAGTTTTATGATTATTACGCAATATGAATTATTGCCTAAATATTTATCACTTATATTTTTTATAGATTAAATATTAATCATAATTTTATATAGGTGTATTGATTATTAGTGCAAATGCTGTTATTATAGTTGGCATAAAACATGCTTATAAATAAAAGTAATAAGTTAATTAAATTAAAAAGGAGTAGAATATGAAGAAACTAAAAATATTAACTACAGTTTTAGTTATAACTATTATTTCATCTATAAGTTTAGCCGCTGATACTATTAAGGTAGGAGTCCTTCATTCATTATCAGGAACGATGGCTATTAGTGAAACCACATTAAAAGATACTGTTCTTATGATGATTGAAGAGCAAAATAAAAAAGGAGGCTTACTAGGTAAGAAATTAGAGGCAGTAGTTGTGGATCCAGCATCTGATTGGCCATTATTTGCTGAGAAGACAAGAGAGCTTTTACAGGTTCATAATGTAGATGTTATTTTTGGTTGTTGGACTTCCGTTTCAAGAAAATCTGTTCTACCAGTTATTGAAGAATTAAATGGTTTATTATTTTACCCAGTACAATATGAAGGTGAAGAATCTTCTAAAAATGTATTCTACACCGGTGCTGCTCCTAACCAACAAGCTATACCAGCAGTTAATTATTTTATGAATGAATTAGGCGTAGAAAGATGGGTATTAGCAGGAACTGATTATGTATATCCTAGAACCACAAATAAGATTTTAAAAGAATATCTTATGAGTAAAGGTGTAGCAGAAGAAGATATAATGGTAAATTATACACCATTTGGTCATTCAGATTGGCAAACTATTGTTGCTAATATAAAGGTTTTTGGTTCAACAGGAAAGAAAACTGGAGTTATTTCAACTATTAATGGTGATGCAAATGTACCTTTCTATAAAGAATTAGGAAATGTTGGAATTGACGCAACAGATATTCCAGTAATTGCTTTCTCTGTAGGAGAAGAAGAATTGGCAGGCTTAGATACAGGACCATTAGTAGGGCATTTAGCAGCTTGGAATTATTTTATGAGTTCAGAGTCTGAGGAAAATGATGCTTTTATTACAGCTTGGCATAAATTTACTGGTAATAATAATAGAGTAACTAATGACCCTATGGAAGCTACAGTAATAGGATTTAATATGTGGGCAAAAGCAGTTGAAATATCAGGTACAACTGATGTGGATACAGTTAGGCCTGCAATGTATGGATTAACTATACCAAATTTGACTGGTGGAATAGCAGTTATGAATACTAATCATCATTTAACAAAACCAGTTTTAATTGGAGAAATATTAGATGATGGACAATTTGAAATTGTATATGAAACACCTGCTGGCGTAATTGGTGATGCTTGGACAGATTTTCTTCCTGAATCAGCTAATTTAGTAGCAGATTGGACACCTCCTATTTCATGCGGAAATTACAATATTAAAACTGGTAAATGCTCAGGCCAGAATTATTAATTTTAATATGAACTATTTTTTAAGACTAATAACATTTATATTACTAATGTTTAATGCGAGTAATAATGTTTATGCTGATAATATTGATGAAATATTATCAGCATTACAGAAGTCAAATTTTTCTGAAAAAGAAGAACTTATAACTAAGCTGGGAAACATACAAACAAATAAATCTTTAAAAGTTTTAAAATCTTTAGAAAAAGGAATTCTATATTATATTAAAGAATCAAAGATAAATGTATTTGCTAAAAAGGTTGATAAAAAATATGAATTAACAGATATAACCTCTGGCAAAAATATTGGTTTAATAAAAAAAAATAAAATAAAGAGAATAAGTTTAAATAATAAATTACGTAAACACACCAGAACTATAATTGCAAAATCTTCTTTACTTTCTGATAATAAAAATATGCGAATTGAAGCAGCAAAAATTATTTTTGAAAGTAACTTAATAGAATTACTTCCCTTAATTAGTCAAGCTTTAGAAAATGAAAAAAATAAAAATGTTATAAAAGAGCTATTAAAAACTCAAGCTAGTTTATCATTACTTTCTGGTGATAAACTATTAATAAATAAAAGTTTAGATTATTTAATGAAGACTACAGATCCAGAAATTATTTCTGTAGTTAATCAATTTATAGAGAAACATAAAACTGAAGATTCATATAAAGAAGAAATTATCAAAGCAAATAATTTATTAAATAAAATTAATAGCGATTTAAAATTATATAAACTTATAGAAAATTTATTTTTTGGTTTAAGTCTTGGATCTGTTTTATTTATTGCATCTGTTGGATTAGCTATTACATTTGGCGTGATGGGCGTAATAAATTTAGCACATGGTGAAATGATTATGATTGGTGCTTATACTACTTACGTTATCCAACTTATCTTTCCACAGCTTATAGAATATTCATTATTTATTGCTTTGCCATTTGCTTTTTTGGTGACGGGATTAATAGGTGTTGTAATTGAAAGATTAGTAATTAGGTATCTTTATGGTAAACCACTGGAAACTTTATTAGCTACTTTTGGTATATCATTAATTTTACAGCAGTTAGTACGAAGTATTTTTTCACCTATAAATATGCCAGTTACTACTCCTCAGTGGATGAGTGGCATGCTTAATATCCATCCTGCATTATCATTAGCTTATGGAAGGCTATATATTATAGCCTTTAGTATAGCTATTTTTATAGCCTTATTAATTTTATTAAGAAAATCTCATTTTGGTATAAAAATAAGAGCTGTTATGCAAAACAGACCTATGGCTCGGGCAATGGGTATTAAAACTAATTGGATAGATTCCATGACTTTTGGATTAGGGTCAGGGATAGCAGGTATTGCAGGAGTAGCGCTATCACAAATAACCAATGTAGGCCCAAATCTCGGACAAAGTTATATTATAGATTGTTTTATGGTCGTTGTCTTTGGAGGTGTTGGCAATATATGGGGAACATTATCGGGGGCATTCTTGCTTGGAGTAGGAAATAAATTTTTAGAACCATACTCAGGGGCAGTTTTAGCAAAGATTATTACTTTAATCTTCTTAATAGTATTTATTCAAAAAAAACCTAAGGGAATGTTTGCACTTAAAGGTAGAGCAGCAGAAATAAATCAATGATATCTAATTTTATAATTTTAAATATCTTAAGAGGAGATATAAGAACAAAAGTTTTTTTATCAATATTATTATTTGTGGCTATAATTGTTCCATTATTAAATATTTATGTTCCAGCAAGTAGTTATTTTCATTTAACGGACTATCATATTAGTTTATTTGGCAAGTATTTAACATATGGATTGCTTGCATTATCATTAGATTTGATATGGGGTTATTGTGGTATATTAAGTTTAGGTCATGGGGCATTTTTTGCTTTAGGAGGATATTGTATAGGTATTCATTTTATGCGAGAAATTGGGCCAAGAGGAGTTTATGGAGATCCAATTTTACCAGATTTTATGGTATTTTTAAATTGGAGTGATTTGCCTTTAGCATGGTATGGCTTTGATAGTTTTAGTTATACATTATTAATGATTATTATAGTCCCTGGATTACTAGCTTTTATTTTTGGCTGGTTTGCATTTAAATCACGAGTAAATGGTGTATACTTTTCTATTATTACTCAGGCAATGACATATGCTTTAATGTTAGCATTTTTTCAAAATGATTTTGGTTTTGGAGGCAATAATGGGTTAACAGATTTTAAAGATATTTTTGGTTTTTCATTGCAAAGCCATGCAACTAAAATAGTTTTATTTCTATTATCTGTTTTAGCTTTGGCAATAGGATATTTAGTATGTAATAGTTTTGTGAATTCTCATTCTGGTGTTGTATTAAAAGGAATAAGAGATCAAGAAGATAGGTTACGTTTTTTAGGATATCGGGTTGAGAATTACAAATTAAGTGCTTTTGTTGTCTCTGCAATATTAGCTGGTATTGCTGGAGCATTATATGTTCCCCAAGTAGGTATTATTAATCCTGGAGAGTTTGCTCCTTTAAAGTCCATAGAGGTAGTTGTATGGGTTGCTTTAGGAGGTCGTGGGACATTAGTTGGTGCTATTCTTGGTGGCGTAATAGTAAATTTAGCAAAATCTTACTTTACAGTCAATTTTCCAGAAATTTGGTTGTATTTTTTAGGAGCACTATTTGTTCTTGTAACATTATTTCTCCCAAATGGGCTTTTGGGTATTATTAAAAAAATATTTCTATTTATAAAAAATAAAAAGGAAAAATCATTTTGACTAGTATAAAAAATAAAATGATGGATTCTATTTTGTATATAGATGGAGTTACTGTGGACTTTGATGGTTTTAAAGCTTTAAACAATTTATCTTTTACAGTAGCTCCTAATAGCCTTCAAGCTATCGTGGGCCCTAATGGTGCTGGAAAAACTACCTTTATGGATGTAGTTACTGGTAGAACTAAGCCTACACAAGGAAGAGTAATTTTTAAAGAAAATATAAATTTATTTAAATACGATGAAACATCCATAGTTGACCTAGGAATAGCGAGAAAATTTCAAAAGCCATCTATTTTTCCAAATCATACAGTTCTAGAAAATTTAGAATTAGCAGCTTATAAATATAAAAGTATATGGAGTTCAACTTTTCATAGAAAAATAAATAATAATTTAGATTTAATAGAAGATATAGCTAATCAAATAAATTTAGATAGCTTTTTATATGAACAAGCAAATTCATTATCACATGGACAAAAACAGTGGCTAGAAATAGGCATGCTTTTATCCCAAGAATGTGATGTGCTAATGTTAGACGAACCTGTAGCTGGAATGACAGATGAAGAAACATATAAAACATCTAATTTATTCAAAAAAATAGCTAAAGAAAGATCATTGATTGTTATTGAGCACGATATTGATTTTGTTCAATCTTTAAACTGTAATGTAACAGTATTACACGAAGGAGCTGTATTAGCTGAAGGTCAAATGAAAGATCTTAAAAAAAATTCTTCTGTAATTGAAGTATATTTGGGAAGGTAAAATGTTAGAAGTTAATAAAATAAATTTATCTTATGGAGAAAGCAATGTTTTATTTGATATGTCCATTAAGGCTGAAGCAGGAAAAATTACCACTATTCTCGGTAGAAATGGAGTTGGAAAAACAAGTTTATTAAAGGCTATTATAGGGTTAGAAGATATAAAATCTGGAAGCATATATTTAAATAAGTTAAATATAACAAACTTATCTTCACCATTAAGAGCAAGTTCCGGTGTGGGATATGTCCCGCAAGGGCGAGAAATCTTTTCTTTATTAAGTGTAGAGGAAAATTTACAAACAGGTTTTTCAGTTTTAAAGAGGCGAGATAGAAAAATACCAAAATATATTTATGATTTATTTCCTATTTTAAGTGATATGAAGAACAGACGAGGAGGAGATTTATCCGGAGGGCAACAACAACAGCTAGCTATAGCTAGAACTTTAGTAATGAAGCCAAAACTTTTACTTTTAGATGAACCTACTGAAGGTATTCAGCCATCTATTATTAAACAAATTGGTGAGGTTATAAAATACTTAGCTTCAACAGAAAAAATAGGTATAATATTAGTTGAGCAATATTTTGATTTTGCGAGACATCTTTCAGATCATTATTATGTCTTAAATAAAGGTAAAATAGTATTATCAGGAAAAGGTAAAGAAATGAATAAAATGAAAGTTCAAAGCTATCTTACAGTCTAAAGAAAAAAAATTACAGAGGGCAAATGGTACTCTAGATATTTCATTTTTAAAAAATGAAATTAGTAGAATGCATTATACCACTCCATTAAGGGCATTTTCTAATGACGATGGTAACAATGACATAGCGGCTGCAGTAATAGTTAATACTTCAGGGGGAGTAGTTTCTGGTGATAGGCATAAAGTAAATATTACTGTAAATAATAATTGCAAGGCTATGATTTTTTCTCAATCTGCAGAAAAAATTTATAAAAGTTTAAATAATCATGAAGCCAATATCACTAATATAGTAAAGGTTGGAGAAAATAGTTGGGTAGAATGGTTGCCACAAGAGACAATATTATTTGAAAAGTCAAGATTGAAAAGAAATTTAAAAATTTATTTAAGTAAAAAATCTGAATCATTAGTAGGAGAAATAGTTGTATTAGGTAGACTAGCAAAAGGTGAGTTTACGAATAATGTCTTTTTTAAAGATTCTATATCTATTTATAAAAATTCTAAAATACAATGGTTAGATATTTTATTGTTAGATGATGAATTAAATAATGCAAAAAAATCAATTACCAGATTAAGCGGAGCGAATTGTTTTTTTACTATTGTGCTATCTAGTGAAAATTTAGATAAATATGAACAAATTATTTATAATTTTATTAAAGAGAATATATTAGATGTTACTATAAGTTTAACGATAATACATAATAATTTAGTTATTAGAGCTCTTGCTAAAGAACCTTTATTATTAAGAAAAATATTTGCAAAAATTTGGATTTTTATAAGAGCAGATATAAAAAAATTACCGCCCTTTATGCCTAAATTGTGGTGGGTATGAATTAAATTATAAGGAAAAGGTTATATGAAACTTACTCCGAGAGAAAAAGATAAATTGCTAATATCAGTGGCTGCTGAAGTAGCGAGAAAAAGATTAAAAAGAGGTGTTAAATTAAATTATCCTGAAGTTATAGCTATAATATCTGATTATGTTGTAGAGGGAGCTAGAGATGGTCGCAGGGTAAGTGATTTAATGTCAGCTGGAGCAGAAATTATAACTAAAGACCAAGTAATGGAGGGAGTAGATAGTATGATTAAAGATATACAGGTAGAAGCTACCTTTCCTGACGGAACAAAATTAGTTACGGTCCATAATCCCATAAAAGGCAAATAAAATGAAGCCAGGAGAGTATATTTTGTTAGAGCAGGAAATTATATTAAATGCAGATTCATCTTCTAATCAATTAGTAATAGAAAACACTGGGGATCGTCCTATCCAAGTTGGTTCACATTTTCATTTTTATGAAGTAAATGAATTCTTAAATTTTGATAGAGAGAAGGCTTATGGAAAAAGACTTAATATTGCTTCAGGAACAGCAATAAGGTTTGAACCAGGTCAGGCTAGGGAAGTAGAATTAATTCCTTATGCTGGAAGTAGAATAGTTTATGGTTTTAACTCTTTGATTAATAATAATTTAAAAAAGGTTTAGGCATGGTACAATCAATAAATAGAAATTCATATGCATCAATGTATGGGCCAACCATAGGTGATAAAATTAGATTAGCTGATACTGAATTATTTATAGAAATTGAGAAAGATTATACTAGTTATGGTGAAGAGGTTAAATTTGGTGGAGGCAAGGTAATTAGAGATGGAATGGGTCAAAGCCAAATTAGTAATGCAAAAGGTGCAGTTGATACAGTTATTACTAATGCAGTAATTTTAGACCATTGGGGTATTGTTAAAGCAGATATAGGAATAAAGAATGGTTATATATTTAAAATTGGTAAGGCTGGTAATCCAGATGTACAATCAAATATAGATATAATAATTGGGCCAGGAACGGAAGTAATTGCAGGAGAAGGTAAAATTGTCACTGCTGGTGGTATAGATGCTCATATCCATTTCATAAGTCCACAGCAAATTGAAGAAGCATTATGTTCAGGAATAACAACTATGCTTGGGGGAGGGACAGGACCTGCAGAAGGAACAAATGCGACAACTTGTACTCCTGGTCCTTGGCATATTTCTAAAATGCTCCAAGCTGCAGATGCTTTTCCTGTAAATCTAGGATTTTTTGGAAAAGGTAATGCCTCAAAACCTGAAGCATTAATTGAACAAGTTGAAGCAGGAGTTTGTGGTTTAAAGCTTCATGAAGATTGGGGTACTACTCCATCAGCAATTGATACATGTTTAAATATAGCAGAAAAATATGACATTCAAGTTGCAATTCATACAGATACCTTAAATGAATCTGGATTTGTAGAAAATACTACAAAAGCATTTAAAGGACGGTGTATACATGCTTTTCATACAGAAGGTGCGGGAGGTGGCCATGCGCCTGATATAATTAAATTGGTAGGAGAAAAAAATGTATTACCTTCTTCTACTAATCCTACACGGCCTTATACTATTAATACAATAGATGAACATTTAGATATGCTTATGGTTTGTCACCATTTAGATCCTCGTATTCCAGAGGATCTTGCATTTGCAGAGAGTAGAATTAGGGCTGAAACAATTGCAGCGGAAGATATTCTTCATGATTTAGGTGCGTTTTCTATGATTGCATCAGATAGTCAAGCCATGGGAAGAGTTGGTGAGGTGATTATTCGTACATGGCAAACAGCAGCAAAAATGAAAATCCAAAGAGGTAGTTTGCCTGAAGACAATAAGGGGAATGATAATTTTAGATGTAAAAGATATATAGCTAAATATACTATTAATCCAGCTATAGCCCATGGAATTTCTAATAAAGTTGGATCATTACAAGAAAATAAACTTGCTGATATTGTGATTTGGGAGCCAGCTTTTTTTGGAGTAAAACCTGAAAAAATTATAAAAGGTGGCGCCATAAACTATTCTTTAATGGGTGACCCTAATGCATCTATCCCAACACCACAGCCTGTTCATTATAGACCAATGTTTGGTCAATTTGGTCGTGCATTATTTGATACAAGTATAACATTTGTTTCTCAAATTTCTAAGGATAATTCAATACAGGATCAGTTAGGTTTAAATAAACTAATTGAACCAGTAATAGGGACTAGGAATATATCAAAAGATAGTATGTTATTAAATAACTATACACCTGTAATACAAGTAGATTCTGAAACTTATGAAGTTAGAGCTGACGGGGTTTTGTTAACATGTGAGCCAGCTGAAGTTTTGCCTATGGCCCAAAGGTATTTTTTATATTAATTAAGGGAATAGTATGAATATAAAATCATGGCGTAAAAAAGGTGAATGGCCAATAGATAAGGCTAAATACACTATTACTTTAGACGCTTCAGATAGATTATGCAGAAGAAAAAATCTTATATTAGATAATGGAAATAAAGTCTTTATTGCTTTAGATAAAGTTGTAAATTTTAAAGATAGTGATGCATTAGAGCTTGAAAATGGTGAATGGATAAGGATTAATGCATCTAAAGAGAAAGTAATAGATATAAATGCAAAAGATAATGAACATCAATCATTATTAGCATGGCACTTGGGTAATCGACATCTTGCTATGCAAATAATTAATGAAAAGACAATAAGAATAGAATATGATCATGTCATTTTTGACATGTTAATAGGTTTAAATGCTAAAGTTATTGTAATAGAAGATATATTTGAGCCGGAATTAGGTGCATATGGTTCACATAATCACTGAGGTGTAATGAATAAAGAAAATAAAAATGATAAAATAAATAAAAGTTTATTTTATTTATTAACATGGTTTTCTCCTAGCTATCCCATAGGATCTTATGCTTATTCTCATGGTCTTGAATATGCTGTTGAAAGCAAAGTTGTTAAGGATTTAGCAGACTTATCTTGCTGGATTAGTGATTTTTTATGTTTTGGAAGTGGTTATAATGACGGAATATTAATTTCATGCGGATATAATGCTGTAATCAATAATGACCTAAATGAATTAGAAAAAATCTCGCAGGTAGCAAAAGCATATAAGTCTTCAAAAGAAATTGCGTTGGAATCAAATCAGCAAGGTATTTCTTTTGCGCATGCAGTATCTTATTCACTTAGCTCTAATAAGTTTGATGGTTTAATAAAGATTATTAATAAAGATATTTCTTTTCCATTAGTTGTGGCTTGTGCAGGAGCAACATGCGAAATAAGTAAATTAGATTTAATTAGTGCTTATTTACATGCTTTTGTTTCTAATATTATTTCATCAGCCTTGCGGTTAATGTCTATTGGTCAGACAGAATCTCAAGTTTTACTTTTAAAGTTTAAAAAGGAGGTCGAATTGTTAACAAATAAAATTATTTTAAAAACAATGGATGATTTAGGTTCTTCAGTTTTAATTGGAGAATGGTCTTCTGCTAATCATGAAAAACAGTATTCTAGATTGTTTAGATCATGAGTTTGCCATTAAGAGTAGGTATTGGAGGCCCAGTTGGAACAGGTAAAACGGCACTTGCCGTAGCTTTATGTAAAAAGTTCTACCCTAAGTATGATTTGGCAGTTATCACTAATGATATTTATACAAAAGAAGATGCAGAGTTTATAACTAGAGCAGGAGTTTTACCGAAAAGTAGAATTCAGGGGGTTGAAACTGGTGGTTGTCCTCATACCGCTATAAGGGAAGATGCTTCAATGAACCTGGTTGCAGTTTCAGATATGAAGATGAAATTTCCTAAGCTTGAAATAATTTTAATTGAATCTGGAGGAGATAATTTGGCTGCAACATTCTCTCCAGAACTAGCAGATATTACAATTTACGTAATTGACGTTTCTGCAGGAGAAAAAATACCAAGAAAAGGAGGGCCAGGTATAACTAGATCTGATTTATTTGTAATCAATAAAATTGATTTAGCTCCAATGGTAGGAGCTAGTTTAGAAGTTATGGAAAGAGATACTTTAAAAATGAGAGGAAAAAAACCATTTGTTTTTAGTAATTTAAAGACAGGTGTCGGGTTAGATACTATTTCAAATTTTATAATAAGTAATGCGGGTATATAGTAATTATTTACAAACCAAGAGTTAACCACCCAGAGTAATATGGATATTGCTTTAAAAACCATTTCTCCAAAACAACATGATAAAAATCTAGAGAATTATAATAAACACATCCTCTTGTTAGAAGATAAGGTGAGGAAGAATATAGATGATATCTTATCGATAAAGAATAAAAAGCCTGATGAAGATTGGTATGATATTCATAAGAGGAATATGAAAGCTAGAGAAGGTTTGAAAGGTCAACAAAGATATAGTTTAATTGAAACTTATGTAGATAGAATAGATGTATCATATGATAAGAAAGAAAGTATTCATATTCTATCAATCAAGTTTATTATTGGTATGGTGGATGATAAGTTAATATGGAAAGATAAAAGTGATAAGACTAAAGGGTATGATTTAATAGAAGGTAAAGATGTTAAATTATTACTTATCAAAAAAAAACAAAGAATAATGTTGGAGAGTATGTAGATTACGAATTCTCATTAGGGCAAAGCAAATCCCTAGTATCACTGTAGAATAAGAACGTTGATTTTCTAGGGTTTTTAACCCCTAAAAATACCCTTCGACCGAGTGTTCTG
>CAWVYV010000024.1:0-11543 GCA_963934475.1 uncultured Alphaproteobacteria bacterium
TACGTGCAGTTGCACCTACTTGGACTTGGTGGGCAAATGAAAGCTTTATCGATGAGGTAGCTCATAAGATAGGTAAAGATCCTCTAGATATGAGACTTTCAATGCTAAGTGCAACGGGTAAGAATGCTGGTACTCCTCCTAATACTGTAGGTGGTGCTAACAGACTTAGAAATGCATTAGTTGTTGCTGCAGGAAAAGCTGGCTATGGTGTTAAACCAATGCCTGCAAATACTGCAATGGGTATAGCATCTGTTGCTTCTCAAGAACGTGGTTCACCATCATGGACATCAGTAGTTGCTGAAGTACATGTTGATCCAAGTTCAGGAGAGCCAACTGTTAAGAAAATAACAGTAGCTATGGATGTTGGTACTGCGGTTAATCCAAACGGGGTTTTAGCTCAAATTGAAGGTTCTGCATTATTTGGAACAAGTCGTACGTTATATGAAAATGTAACTATGACTAATGGTTCAATTGATCAGCAAAACTTTGATACTTGGACTCCAATCCGTATTCACCAAGCACCTGAATTAGATGTGACTATTATTCAAAATGGTCATTATCCTGCAGGTTGTGGTGAGCCAGTAGTTACTTGTGTAGGACCAGCAATTGCAAATGCTATATTTAATGCATCAGGCGCAAGAGTTCGTTCATGGCCGATTACAGCTGAAAAAATTAAAGCAGCTCAAAAAGGCGCATAAGTCTACTAGTTAGATATATGAAATTAAACGGTCCTCTTAGGGGGGCCGTTTTTTTTTGCCTAAATTAATTTAGATAATTCTATTTTTATTCCATTAGGATCTACAATGAATATTTGATGAACTTGATTGTCAGGAGTAATTTTTTCTTCATATGATATATCATATCGATCTAGTCTTTTCTTGATACTTTCTATATTATTAGCTCTAAATGCCACGTGATCAAGAGTAGGTTTGTGGGAAGAATTGGAATGTTCCTCATTGACTATTATATGCACTACCGGTCTCTCGTTAAGTGCTAACCATGCTCCATCAAAATCAAATGGAGGTCTATTATTATCAATTTTCATGCCTAGAACATTTATATAAAATATTTTTGTTTCATCTAAATCTTTTGTAATAATTGTTATATGATCTAAGCTATCTAATAAATTACTCATTTTTTTATATTTCCTCTTTAAAATTTAGTCTATTTAGATTATCTATATTTATAATTTAGTAAATAAATAAACTTTATAATTCTGGGGAAGAAAATGCTACTTAATCTAATATTTAAGCCTATAAATGCTCTTATTTTTGTTTTTTTGTTCTGTATACCATCTGCATTTGCAGCTGATAATAAGCTATTGGATTTAGATATCACAGATAGCTTTCCTGCGATTATAGCTGTTATTGTATTTATCTTAGCTTACTTATTAGTAATGGCAGAAGAGTATACTCATTTAAGGAAGTCAAAACCTGTAATTGTTGCTGCAGGGGTTATATGGGGCATAGTAGCTTATATGGCTATGAAAATGGGACATGATAATCATTCTGCATCATATGCATTTAAACATACATTCTTAGAGTTTTCTGAATTATTTGCTTTTTTATTAGTGGCAATGACTTTTATAAATTCTATGACAGAAAGAAATGTATTTGAAGCATTACGCTCATGGTTAGTTGGACAAGGTTTTACATTTAGAAAAATATTTTGGATTACAGGTATTCTATCTTTCTTTATTTCCCCAATTGCAGATAACCTTACAACAGCTCTAATCATGTGTGCCGTTGTAATGGCTGTAGGTAAAAATAATACTAAATTTATTGGCCTAGCTTGCATAAATATTGTTGTTTGTGCTAATGCAGGAGGAGCATTCTCTCCTTTTGGAGATATCACAACTTTGATGGTTTGGCAAAAAGGAATAGTTTCATTTAGTGAGTTCTTTTATATATTCGTTCCATCTGTAGTTAATGCTATAATACCAGCTGCTATAATGCATTTTGCTATTAGTAATGATAAGCCAGCTGCAAGCAAAGAAAAAGTTTCTGTTAAAAAAGGTGGTTATACAATAGTAGGTTTATTTTTAGGAACTATTACATTTACAGTTGTCCAGCATCAGTTTTTACACTTACCACCAGTATTTGGAATGATGACAGGGCTAGGTGTACTCTCTATCTATGGTTATTTTTTAAAGAAAAAAGATCATAAAGATAAATCTAATACCAGAGCCTTTGACATATTTAATAAAGTTTCTAAAGCAGAATGGGATACACTCTTTTTCTTTTATGGTGTTTTAATGTGTGTAGGAGGGTTGTCTGCATTAGGTTATATGTCTTTAACTGCCTCATACATGTATGGCGATTTAGGTGCAAGCACAGCAAATATTTTAGTTGGAATATTATCAGCTATTGTTGATAATATTCCAGTAATGTTTGCAGTACTAACCATGCTTCCAGAAATGGACTTAGGGCAATGGCTACTAGTTACACTAACTGCAGGTGTAGGCGGAAGTATGTTATCTGTAGGGTCTGCCGCAGGAGTGGCTCTTATGGGGCAAACTAAAGGCATTTATACATTTTTCTCTCATTTAAAATGGACTCCTGTAATAATGTTGGGTTATGCAGCTAGTATACTTGTTCACTTTATTTGGAACTCTAAATTATTTACCGGAGTTCCTTTGTAAACATTAAATATAGCAGTTATATATATAAATTAAACGGTTCTCTTCGAGGACCGTTTTTTTTTAATTACCTTAACGCTTGATGGATTATTGACTTAATGATAAGTAGTATTCTTAAGTTAATATGTGTCGGGGCGTAGCGCAGCCTGGTAGCGCACCTGTTTTGGGAACAGGGGGTCGAGTGTTCGAATCACTTCGCCCCGACCACTTTTTATTAAGGCTTAAGATGAGTAATGAATTGTTTAAATCTTTTAATTTTAATAGTGCTAAGGTATATAAAAATATTTTTTCTGCTACACAGTCAGGGAAACATAAAGGAGATTGCTGGATTTTAGAGCCTATATGTTCTAAAAATTATATAAAAGATAATTTAATGGGTTGGTCTGGCGGTCGTGATGTTAAACAACAAATAAAATTAAAATTTACTTCTTTAAATGATTTAGAAAGATATGCTGAACAAAATAAAATCTCATTAGAGATTATACAGCCAAAGGAAAAAAAAGTTATTATTAAAGCGTATTCTGATAATTTTACAAAAAATAATGGAATATAAATGTGTTAAGACTCCGTAGCTCAGCTGGATAGAGCGACTGCCTTCTAAGCCGTAGGTCGCAGGTTCGAATCCTGCCGGGGTCACCATTTAATTACTTCTTGTTGCCATCTTATAGATGTGCGAAAATAAAAATAATATTATATGGAGTATTAAAATGACTAGAAGTATCAATAAAGTTTGTATTAGATTTTTTTGTATAATTTTTTTTCTATCTTTAGTTTCTTGCGCAGGTAAAATTCCTTTAATTGCAAGTGGAGTTTCTGGACCTGAAGGTCTGCCTATAGAAGAAGCTTCTTTTGCAAAGTTTAATGATTTACCGATGCCAGCAGGTTCTAGAATGGATATTAAAAAATCATTAATATTTGGTTCTGAAAGTGAATGGTTTGGTAAAATAAATTTAATTGTAAGTATGAGTGGTGCAGAAGTTTTTGATTTTTATAGGTATGAAATGCCAAATTTTGGTTGGAAGGAAATTACCAGTATACGTTCAGATATAAGTTTAATCACCTATGAAAGGGGTGAACGTATTGCAAATGTTCGAATAGATTCTAGTAGTGCTAGAGGAACAGAAGTTTGGGTAACAGTTTCCCCAAGAGAGAATAGAAATAATATTAGCAAATAAATTAATTTAACTATGGAGAAAGAAATGTCTGAAGAAAAAAAATATGGCCGCAGCCTGTTATGGTTCAGTATCCTTACAATAGTAGTTACTGTTGGGCTTGTCTTGTTAATTTCAAATGTATTAAATAGCTAATTACTTTTTGATAGCTTACCAATTTCATCAACAGCGTTTCTAAGTAATACTAAGTCTGTTGTAACAGCAACAATTGCAAACCCTAACTGAAGCATTTCTTTTGCTTCAGTTATGCTGCTTACCATTATGCCGCAAGGTTTGCCACATTTATTAGATTCTTTTAGAACTTGAAGAGCCATTTCTTTTACTTCATTAGCATTTCTGTTTTTAATAAATCCCATATCTGCAGATAAATCGCCAGGACCTACAAATAGTAAATCAACGCCATCTGTTGAAGCAATCTCTTTAACATTTTTACAAGCTTCTAAAGACTCTATTTGACATATGACACAAATTCTTTCATCAGCAACTTCTACGTAATTATTCTCTCTTCCAAAATTATTTGCTCTTGTTGCACCTGCAATACCTCTTATACCAATAGGAGGATATTTAACGGCTTTAACTGCTTGCATAGCATCATTAATATTATTTATTTGCGGAAACATGATTGTTGTTGCACCTGCATCAAGAAGCCTTTTTGCATAAACATGGTCTAGTACAGGAGTTCTTACTAAACATTCTCCACCTGCAGCTTTTACAGCCTGCATTTGGTTTACAACATTTCTTAAATCATTTGGTGCATGTTCCATATCAATTAATGTGTAATCAATATTAGAGCTTCCTAATACTTCTGCTGCCATTTCACTACCTAATGATGCAAATATCCCTACTAAAGGTTCCCCCTTTATTAATCGTTCTTTAAATATATTTTTTGTCATTTATTTTGCTCTTTCAATTTTAGAACCACCTGGAGTTTGTTCTGTAGGTGTTATTTCTATTAAAGAAACATTCATTCTCCATGGAGCATTTATAGCAAACATAATGGCATCAGCGATATCTTCCTTGGTAAGTAATGTTAATCCACTCGTCATTTCTTTTTTCTTTTCTGGGTTATCTGAAAAAGCAACATCAAAAAATTCAGTTTCTACTCTGCCTGGACATATTTCAGTTGCGCGAACTCCTGTACCACTTAATTCGAGTCGCAAATTTTGATTTATTAAATGAACCGCACCTTTAGAACCTCCATAAACAGAAGATGCCATAGGGTATAAACCTGCAATAGAGCCTAAGTTAATTATATGACCGCGTTTTCTTTCGACCATTCCTGGTACAACGGCTCTTAATACATGCAAAAATGATGTTACATTAGTTTCTGTTGTAGTATTAATATCTTTAGGAGCAGTTTTAAAAATAGGTGAAAACCCTTTGCCAACGCCTGCATTGTTTACTAAAATATCAATTTCAAGGTTTTCTAAGGAAGAATATATTTTATCTTGGTCTCTAATATCTAACTCTATTATTTCACATGAAATTTTAGATTGTAATGCCTTTAATTTTTCTAGTCTTCTTCCTGTTGCAATAACTTTTATACCTGCTTCTGAAAGTCTTATAGCTGTTGCCATTCCTATGCCGCTAGTTGCTCCTGTTACAAGAGCTGTTTTATAATTATTATCACTCATTTAATTTCCCCTTTATTTAAGCTATATTAAATTAATTTAAGTTAAAATTAAATTTATATTTATTTAAAATTGATTTACCTAATTATTTAGTTCTTCCATTCTTTGCCTAGTAGTGATTTGTTTAGGGTCTATCTCAATTTCTATAACGGATGCTTTATTAGAATTTAAACAGCGATCTAATGCACTAGAGAATTTTTTTGAATGTTTTACATTCTCATAATGGGCATGATAGCCCTTGCATAAGAGTTTAAAATCAGGATTGATAAGATCAGTCGAAATGGTTCTTTTGGGGTAATGTTTTTCTTGATGCATTC
Organism: uncultured Alphaproteobacteria bacterium; assembly: GCA_963934475.1. Taxonomy (GTDB): domain Bacteria; phylum Pseudomonadota; class Alphaproteobacteria; order TMED109; family TMED109; genus TMED109. The sequence goes on from CAWVYV010000024.1 coordinate 5,759, forward strand.
TAATTGTGCCAAGCATCTTATTATTAATTATAATAATAATTGGTTTAATATTATATTGATGACATGTAGCTAGTTCTTGACTACTCATCATAAATCCACCATCACCACAGAATGCAATTACAGGACTGTTTTTTCTAGCAATTTTTGCTGATACTGCTGCGGGAATAGAGTAACCCATGGCGCCGCTAGTTGGAGCTAATTGTGTTTTAGGCAAAGTATATTTCCAGAATCTTTGTGGCCAACCACTAAAGTTACCTGCGTCAATAGTAATAATTGTATTACTAGGCATTTTTTCTCTCAGTGTTACCATAATATTTCCCATATCAGGTTCTGTTAAATATTTAGGAGGAGAAGAATATATAATATAATTCTTCCTACAATCTTCTGCCCATTTAACCCATGAAGTATTATTTATAATTTTGTTTTTAATTGAAGAAGAGAAAATATTACTATTCGCTTTAATACCTAAGATTGGTGTAAATACTTTACCAAGTTCTTTTTTATCTGGATAAATATGTATAATCTTATTCTTTTGTGTAACTTTTATAGTAGAATAGCCGCTAGTTGTCATTTCACCTAGCCTTGCACCTACTACTAATAACAAGTCTGATTCTTTGACAGATTTTATAAGGTTTGGATCCACACTAGTTGATAAGTCACCAATATAGTAGTTACTATGGTTATTAACTAAAGATTGCCTTCTAAATGATACTGCATAAGGTATTTTATTTTTATTAGCAAAATATTCTAAGTCTTTTGCTCCATTCTTTCCCCAGTCCCCACCTCCAATTATTATAAGTGGTTTTTTAGCAGTTTCTATATGCGTAACTATTTGCGTAAGGTTTTTTTCTGATACCTTATTTATTATATGTTTTAAGGGTTTAATAGTTTTATAATCTGTATATTCGTCAAGCATATCTTCTGGAAGTGATATTATCACTGGGCCAGGCCTGCCATCAGTAGCTAAATGAAAAGCTTTTTTAACTGTGTTAGTTATATTTTTAGCTCGTGTGATTTCAAATACACCTTTACTAAATGGTGCCCCAAACATTTTAAAATAATCAACTTCCTGAAAAGCCTCTCTTCCTTTATGTTTAGAATTAATTTGTCCAATAAATACTATCATGGGGCTTGAATCTTGCATGGCAGTATGTATGCCTATACTTGCATGACATGCACCTGGCCCTCTAGTTACAAAGGCAATTCCTGGAAAACCTGTTAATTTCCCCCATGCTTCTGCCATGTTTGCTGCTCCAGATTCATGGCGACAAGTAATAATTTTTATAGAATTCTTATGGTCATACAACCCATTTAATGCAGGTAAAAAACTTTCTCCAGGTACTGTAAAAATTGTTTTTACACCTAAATCTTTAATGCAATCTGCAAGTACTTTTCCACCATAAGAATTTTTTATCATAGCTACTACCTAATTAATGAGATTACTATTCTACTATATAAAATATTATTTTCCTACTATAGAAATAGCTTTAACTAAGGCATATACTTTTAAACCTTTTTTAAGCTTTAGATTCTTATATGATTTTAAGGTTATTTCTGATATAATTTCTTGTTTTCCTATTCTTAATTTTAAATCTACACTTCCTTTATGTTTAAATATTTGAATACTATTAATTCTTGTTTCCAAAATATTATTTATAGAAATATATTTAGGGGCTTCAGTTGCTACAGAGATATCTTTGCTAAACAATTTTAAAATATGATTAGAACCAACTTTATCATTTATTTTTTTTGTGGTAATTAAGGTCCCATTCACATCTATTGTAGAAGAAAATTTTTCTTTATCATGTTCAATAATTTTTCCTTTAATTAATGAGCTTTTTTGATTTCCTTTATTAAAATAAGATAGTTTTTTATATGAAATTATTTCATCTATTGCCCCCTGTGCAGCAACTTTACCCTTTTCAATTACAATAATTTTATCTGCTATAAACATAATTTCATCAATTGAATGGCTAATAAATAATATAGGAATTTTAATTTTTTTATTAATGCTTTTAATAATAGACATTATTTTATTTTGTCGTGGCGTATCTAAGCCTGTCAAAGGTTCGTCTAATATTAAAATTTCAGGTTCAGAAAGTAATGCTCTTCCAATAGAGACTCTTTGCGCTTCTCCTCCCGACAAATTATAGGTTTTTCTTTCTAATATATCTTTAATACCTAATATACTTACTATCTTAGCAAGCTTAGTATGATTCAATTCAGTATTTCTTCTTTGTCCATACAATAAATTATTTTTGACTGTCATATGTGAAAAAAGTCTAGGCTCTTGAAATACCATACCAATTTTTCTTAAATTTGGAGCAATATTTGTTTTAGTGTTTGAGCAGAATAATACCTTATCATTAATTTTAATTAAACCATTATTAGGTTTAATTAAACCGCATATTACTTTTGCAATTGTTGATTTTCCACTGCCTGACAACCCTGTAATAGCGATTATTTTATCATTAGTAAGATTAAATTCAATTTTAGATTTAAAGCTGCCTTGTATAACTTCAAATTTAATAATATTACTAAGCATTATTTCTATTTCCCATAATATGCTTATTAGCTCTGTAAGCTAGGACTTCTGCAATAGCTACAGAAATAAAAGCTAAAGTTACAGAAATAATTACTAATCTTAAGGCAGTTTGTTCTGTTCCTGGTATTTGCGTTGCCGTATACAAAGCTAAAGGTAAGGTTTGTGTTTCTCCAGGAATATTAGATACAAAAGTTATTGTAGCCCCAAATTCTGCCAAACATCTAGCAAATGCTAGTGTTAAACCTGTTATTATAGAAGGTAAAATTTGTGGTATTGTTATAGAAAAAAAACAGTCTATTTTACTTGCGCCACTCATATAAGCAGCTTCTTCTATTTTACTATCAAAAGTATCAAATCCTAGTTTAATAGACCTGACTAGTAAGGGGAATGATACTACAGCTGAAGCTATTGCTGCACCTTTCCATGAAAAATTTACTGAGATATTAAAATTTTCGTATAAAAAGCTACCAATAAACCCATTATGACTAAATAGTAGTAATAGTAAATAGCCAATTACTACTGGTGGCAACACTAAAGGTAGATAAACTATTATATTTAATATTGAAGATATAATACCTTTTTTTCTAGATATTATCCATGCTATAATTATGCCTGGTATAAAGGAAGAAAAAACAGCTACTACCGCTATAAAAGCTGATAATTTTAAAGCTTCTAATTCAAGAGCGCTAAGCATTTTATTTACTTTCTATAGTTTTAAAGCCATGTTTACTATATATTTTTTTTGCATAATTGCTCTCTAAAAATGAGATAAATTGCATAGTGTTTTCTGTAGTATTATTTTTAATTGCAGTCACCCAATATTGAATTGGGGAATGCAAATTTGTAGAAAAATTTCCTATAATTTTGACATTTTTTTCAGCTATTGCATCTGTATAATATACAATTCCAATTGGGCTATTTCCTAGCGCTACAAATTTAAGAGTTCTTCTTACATCTCCTCCCCAAGCCATATTTTTTCTGTTCAAATTTTTCCATAGCCCTAGTTTTAATAAAGCTTGTTTTGTATAGACACCAGCAGGTACATGCGTAGGGTCTGCAATACTTATTCTAGCATTATTTAGTTTTTTATTAAATATATCTTCTAACTTTATTTTACTATTTATTAGCCCAATGTTTTTTATAGGGCTATTTTTATGTGCTATAAGAACTAATCTATTTTCAAAAATAGGTTTTATAGTTTCTACTTTAATTATATTTTGCTTTTTTAACTCCTCTATCCATAGCCAGCTAGCTGATATATATATATTTGCTGGTGCGCCATTTAATAATTGTTTTGCTAATGCGCTTGAACTGGCAGATGAGGAACGTACCTTTATTGAGTTTAAATTTTCCCACTCCTTAGCAATTTCTATTATTATATCCGCAGTACTTGCAGCATTATATATTAATAATTTTGATTCATTAGTTTCTGCTATTGATGGTGAAATATTTAGTAGCAGAAACAATAAAAGACATAAGGTAAGAATTATAGATTTTATCTTTAAAAGTTTATTCATATTTTTTCTTATAGTATGTTCCATAAACTTTCAAATTATATTAGCATTTTAGGTTATATACAATCATATACAGCGCTTGTCAATAAGGTTAATTATATAACTGCTAACTAATTAATTTTGAAAATATAGCTTTTTCTTTAATTAAAGATTTTTGTGCTTTAAGCTCCATATCTCTAAATAGTTTTAGCACTTTATGCCCTTCATCTGTAAGCTTAGCACCACCGCCTCCTTTTCCTCCTAAAGAGGATTCCATTAAAGGCAATTGAAAATCTTGATTCATGGCATTTGTCAGTAACCAAGCTCTTCTATAGGACATTCCAATTTCTCTAGCTGCTGCTGATATGGATCCATGAAGTGATATTGCCTCCAAAAGCTTTGCTTTGCCATGACCAAATACTGGCCTTGTACCCAAATTAATTCTTAAAGATATTTCTTCATTCATAATAATATCATTTTTCATTTATTTTCCTTTAGACTTTCATGTAGTATATAGTCACCTTTTTTAATATCAAGATATGTTGTAAGCCCGCCATTTATTTCTAAAACTGCTTTTAATTTTATTTCAGGCCCTAATACTGTCAAATCTTTTGGGATTGTCATTTTAAAAATTTTTTCTATCTCACCATTATCTTTAATAAATATCATATCTAAAGGAATTAATGTATTTTTCATCCACATTTTTATTACTTGGTTTTTAGGGTAAATAAAAAGCATACCTTCATTTTGACTGATACTTTTTCTATGCATTAAACCTCTGCTTCTCTCTTGTGGAGATATCGCAAGCTCTATATTAAAAATATATTCTGATGTTTTAGTTTTAATTGAAACAGTATCTGTTTTAAATTGGATATTATTTGCTTGCAGAGGGTTTAGTAATAGAAAAAAATAAACTAATAAAAATGTTGATGCTCTCATTATATTCCTTTTAATATTTTAAAATTATCTTTTAAATCATTAATTAAATCAGCTGGATCTTCTAAACCCACATGCATTCTTAAAGTCCCACAATCATTATTCCATTTATAGGTGTCTCTTAACTTTTCAGGTTCTATAGGTAATATAAGGCTTTCATATCCTCCCCAACTATACCCCATATTAAATAATTTTAAATTGTTAAGCATCTTATTTACTAGAGATTTTTTAGTATTTTTAAGAGTTATTCCAAATAAACCGGAAGCACCTAGAAAATCTCTTTTCCATATCTTATGACCAAAGTTATCAGGTAATGCTGGATATAAAATTTTATCTACTTCTTGCTGCACTCTTAACCATTCTATCACTTTAAATGCATTTTCTTGGTGTTTTTGCAACCTTATACTTAAAGTTTTAAGTCCTCTTATTCCCAAGTATATATCTTCTGGTCCTGGGCAAGAACCCATATTGTGGGCTGATTCCCTTACACATTTAGTATATTTTTTATTAGTACTTATTATACCTAACATTGCATCAGAATGTCCTACTATATACTTTGTGGCAGATTGAATTGAAATATCTATACCATTATAAAAGGGCTTAAAAAATAAAGAGGTAGCCCAAGTATTATCTAGGACTGTTATTAATTTATTTTTTTTTGCTAATTCTACTAACATAGGAATATCTTGAATTTCAAAAGTAAGGGATCCTGGAGATTCCATAAAGAGTACTTTAGTATTTTTTTGTATTAAGTTAGTTATTTCTTTCCCAATATTTGGTTTATAGAATGTTGTAGTAATACCCATATTAC
>CAWVYV010000025.1:0-10975 GCA_963934475.1 uncultured Alphaproteobacteria bacterium
TATTTTTTAAATATTGGTTTGTTATTTTAAGCTCTTTTTTTTGAAAAAAAGGAACACCTGTTTGAAACACAGCAATGCCTCTTTCAGATAGTATATTCTTAATATTTTCATAAAATTTAATTTTAAACAAATTTTTGCCAGGGCCTATTGGGTCTGGCCTATCAGCTATGATTAAATCAAAGTAATTTTTAAAGTCTTTATTTTCTATTAGCTTAGAGGCATCTTTAATTATAATGTTAACTCGGGAGTTATTTAAAGACCCTTTATTTATTTTCTTTAAATAAATTTTACTAAGGTTTATTACTTCTTCATCTATTTCACATATAGATATTTCTTCTATTTCCTTATATTTTAGGACTTCCGATGCAATAGCACCATCTCCCCCGCCTATTATTAATACTTTTTTTATATTTCCATGAGATAATATGGGCACATGTGTAAGCATTTCTGAATAACCATGATGATCATGCTCGGTAATTTGAACTACCTTGTCTAGAGTCATCACTCTACCAAAATATTTTGAATCAAATATTAAAATATTTTGATATAAACTATTTTTTTCAACTACTTTTTTCTCAATAGCAATATTTTGATTGTATTTTTTATATAAGTCTTCGGTAAATATTTTCATTTTATTACCTATAAATAATTTATTTTCTTGTAATCCATTGTTTGCCCATTTTCCATGTGAACATAGGACGACTATCCAGCATTTTTTTTATTTTTGATATATCGCCGTCAAAAGTTAAAAGTTCATTAATCATAAATTCTGTAACATCCGCCATAGGGAGTTTAGTTGCTTTTTCTAAGGATACCCATTCAATTTCAACTAGCTCATTAGTAGTTTGTATTTTCCCTGTGAGATGTTTGGCATCTGCAATAAAAAATCTTGCATGGAAACGTATAGGACTAAAAGTAGGAGTGATTGCTCGCCCTAAGTAAAAAAGCTTAGATAGGTCAGGTTCTAATCCTAATTTTGACATTATACTTATTCCGTTATTATCTTCTTCATAATCAACTTTTGTAGTGTTTTCACATTTTTTTCCAAGAATTAATCCTGTTTCTTCTACAGTTTCTCTTATAGAGGCAACGGCTAATGCTTTAGCTGTTCTTGCATTATTAGATACAGCCAACCTTTTTATTATATTTTTATTTAAGGATGTATTAATTGATATAGTGTGATCAGTTTTGTCAACAACACCACCTGGAAAAACCCAAGCACCAGGCATAAAACGTGTTTTATCAGACCTTTTTCCAAGCAGTACTTTGACAATTTTCCCAGACTTTTTAAGTAGTACTAAGCTTGAAGCATCCCTAGGCCTAGGAATTTTTGTATCTTTTTCTCTTTTAGGAGTGAACTTTAATTCTTTTTTCTCCATGCTTCTTGCTATATATTTTTTTTGCTTCATTTTTTTATGTTTTTTCAATTAAAGAAGGTTATAATCTAATATATTTTATATATTTTTATAGAGCAAAGGTACAATCATTTATAAGAAAAATTAGGAGCAAATTTTGATAGACCATATAAATAATCAATCCTCTATTCAAGAGTTATTTACTCATGAATTAGAATTTAAATATTCTGAAGCTAAAGAAGTTTTGCCTGGTATTAGAAGAATTGTTGCTCCAAACCCAGGTCCATATACTTTACATGGTACAGGAACTTATATTGTTGGGAAAAATGAAGTAGCAATTATTGATCCTGGCCCTAATATAGATTCTCATATTCAGGCTATTGTAAGGGCAACTAGTGGAGAAAAAATAACACATATTTTAGTAACACACACTCATGCGGATCACTCTCCTGCAGCTAAGCCTTTAGCTGAAATTACCGGAGCCAAGGTTATGGGGTATGGTCCACATGGTGAATCAGGAGGAGAAGAAGGCGCTGATTTAAGCTTTATTCCAGATTATGTATTAAAAGATAAAGAAATTATTAAGGGTTATAATTGGGAGTTAGAATGTATTCATACACCAGGGCATACTTCTAATCATATATGTTACGGGGTAGCTGGAACTGAAGCTGTTTTAACAGGCGACCATATAATGGGCTGGTCTACTACTTTAGTGTCTCCTCCAGATGGTAATATGAGAGACTATTTTAGTAGCTTAGAAAAAATGTTATTAAGAGACGATAAGTTTTATATCCCTGCTCATGGAAAAATGATTAAGAATCCTAGACGTTTTGTAAGGGCTTTAATAGGCCATAGGAAAATGAGAAAAAAGCAGATAATAAAATATTTAGATAACAAGCATGTATCTTATATACCTAGTTTAGTAAGTAAAATGTATCCTCAGCTAGATAGGCGTTTAATAAAGGCAGCAGGAAGATCTGTTTTGGCACATTTGTTACATATAGAAGAATTAGGCGATGCAAAGTCAATAAAAAGCTCTAAAGGATTAGGGTGGGTTTTACTATAATGAATTATAAGAGAGCCTAAATATGATTTCGTTATTTAGAGATTTTAAAGAAGTAAAAAGTAATATTAATAAATCTATCGTAGCAATAGGTAATTTTGATGGTTTGCACCATGGACATAAAGCTGTTGTAAATCAGGCCAAAATTATTCAAAAAAATCATGGTGGTAAATTTATTATATTAACATTTCATCCTCACCCGTTAAAAGTTTTGCGACCAGGAAATGAACCTAAAAATATTTTATCTTTTAGAAGCAAGGTAAGAAAAATGGAAGAGATAGGGGTAGATATATTACTAGCTCAACGTTTTAATATAGAATTTTCTCAGCTTACACCATTGGAATTTATATATACAGTTTTAATAGATGGGCTTAAAGCAAGTGATATTATAATAGGAGATGATTTTAAATTTGGTTATAAAAGACAAGGAAATGTTGATTATTTAATGTCTAAAGAATTTAGAAAGGATTTTAATGTCCATGTAATTAATGAAGTTTCAGGAGAAAATGGTAGGCACTCATCTAGTTTTGCTAGAAAAATGATTGCTGCTGGAAAAATGATGGAAGCAAAAAAGGTATTAGGGTATTTTTATGAAGTTGAAGGGCGCGTTGTAAAAGGAGAGCAGTTAGGTGCTAAATTAGGTTTTCCAACAGCTAATATTCATTATTTAAATACTATAATTCCCGAGGATGGTATTTATGCAGGGTGGGTTAAAATTAAAGATAAGTTCTATATGGGAGCAATATCTACGGGATACAGGCCACAGTTTAGAGGAAAAAAAAGGTTTTTAGAAGCACATTTGCTAAATTTTAGTGGAGATATTTATGGAACACGTATAAAAGTTTCTTTGGTAAAGAAAATTCGTGGAGAAGAGGTTTTTTCTGATATAGAGGCACTAAAAAAACAAATGACTTTAGACTGTAAGAAAGCAATTACTATATTAACAGAAAATAATATTTAGATATTTTTAAAGGTTATTTAGGGAAGTATTAAATGGATTATAAAGACACAGTATTTTTACCAAAATCAAGTTTTGGAATGCGAGGTGGGTTACCTCAGCGTGAACCAGAAATGATAGAAAGGTGGAATAAAATTGATCTATGGGGAAAGTTAAGAGAACAGTCAAAGAATAAAGAAAAATTTACACTTCATGATGGCCCTCCTTATGCGAACGGACCAATACACATTGGCACATCCATGAATAAAATATTGAAAGATATTATCAATAGAAGCAAGCAAATGAGTGGGTATAATTCACACTATATTCCAGGATGGGATTGTCATGGGTTACCTATAGAATGGCAAGTAGAGCAAATATATAAGAAAAAAGGCATTAATAAAGATGATATTCCGATAGCAGAATTCAGGGCAGAGTGCAGATCTTTTGCCGATAAATGGATTGGTGCGCAAATGGATGATTTCAAGAGATTGTTTGTTTTGGCTGACTGGGAGGATCGCTATTTAACAATGAGCTTTACAGCGGAAGCTCAGATAGTTAGGGAGATTGGTAAGTTTATAGAAAATGGGAGCTTATATAAAGGCTCAAAACCAGTGATGTGGTCTCCAGTAGAGAAAACAGCTTTAGCTGAAGCAGAGGTGGAATATAAAGATATAGAATCTACAGCTATTACAGTTGGGTTTAAAATTAAAAGTACTAAAGAATCTATATTACATAATGTATTTGTGCCTATATGGACTACTACTCCTTGGACTATTCCTGCAAATAGAGCAATAGCATATGGAAAAGATCTGGATTATATTATAATAGAGATTTTAGATAATAATGAGAATGATCAAATTTTTGTTGGGCAAAAAATTTTATTAGCAAAAGAAAGATTAGAAAAATTTTTACTGGATACTAATATTGAAAAATATAATTTAGAAAATGAATTCAAAGGGCTTATTTTAGAAGGTACTATTTGCATGCATCCTTTAAGTCAAGAAGGCTACGACTTTGATGTCCCATTATTACATGGAGATTTTGTCTCCACGAAACAAGGTACAGGATTTGTGCATGTTGCACCAGGACATGGAGAAGATGACTTTGAGCTAGGTATGAAACATAATATCCCTGTTCCAGATGTAGTTGAGGGTGGTGGTACATATTTTTCTAATATACCTCTTTTTGCTGGAATTCATGTTTTTAAGGCTTTAGATCCTGTTTGTGATGCGTTAAAAAAACAATCTTCTTTATTTGCTTCAGAAAAATATATACATAGTTATCCTCATTCTTGGAGGTCTAAAAAGCCTGTAATATATAGAGCAACACAACAATGGTTTATTTCTATGGAAAAGAATAATTTAAAAGAAATCGCATTGAAAGCCATAGAAGACACGTTATGGGTACCTTCTATCTCCAAAAATAGGATAAAATCCATGGTTAAGGACAGACCGGATTGGTGTGTATCTAGACAAAGAGTCTGGGGAGTTCCAATACCAATATTTTTAAATAAAAATACTGGTGATATTTTAAGAGACCCTGAAGTAATAGAGAGAATAGCTAAGGAAGTAGAAAAAAAAGGTGCTGACGCTTGGTTTACAGAAGATCCTCAAACATTTTTAGGAGACAAATATAATTCTGACGAATATGAATGTGTTCAAGATATATTAGATGTTTGGTTTGACTCAGGTTCTACACATTCATTTGTTCTCAAAAGTGAAAAACAAAAATGGCCTGCAGATCTATATTTAGAAGGGACTGATCAACATAGAGGATGGTTTCAATCTTCCCTTCTGGAATCTTGTGGTACTAGAGGAAGAGCTCCATTTGATGCTGTACTAACCCATGGCTTTGTTTTAGATGGGCAAGGTAGAAAAATGTCTAAAAGTATAGGTAATGTAATTTCTCCTCAAGAAATAATGAAACAATCTGGGGCTGATATTTTAAGGTTATGGGTTGCTATGACAGATATTACCGAAGATGTAAGAATAAGCCCTGAAGTATTAAAAGGAGTTAGTGAATCTTATAGACGTTTACGGAATACTATTAGGTTTACTATAGGTGCTTTAAATGATTATGAACAATCAGAATCTATTAGTATGGATATAATGCCAGAATTAGAAAAGTGGGTTTTACATAGGTTAAAAGAATTAGATATTTTACTAAAAAAGGCAGTTGATAGCTACACTTTTCAAGCTTTTTATAGTGAGTTAAACACATTTTGTTCTTCAGACCTTTCAGCTTTTTATTTCGACATTAGAAAAGATTCACTTTACTGTGATAATGCTAATAATGAAGTCAGAAGATCAGCAAGAACTGTTTTATACGAAGTTTTTAAATGTTTAACAGCCTGGCTAGCCCCTGTGATATGTTATACAGCAGAGGAAGCTTGGTTAGCTTATAATGGTAATGAAAATGAAGATAGTATTCATTTAAAACAATTTCCTGAAATCCCTGAAAATTGGATAAACGATGAGTTAAATGATAAGTGGTTAAGAATTAGAAAAATCAGAAAATTTATTAATGGAGGCTTAGAATTAGCTAGGCAAGAAAAAATAATTGGATCTAGTTTAGAAGCAAAAATAGTAATATGCATGGAAGATACCCAATATTCAACCTTATTAGAGGCAATAGACATAGAAGAAATAAGTATAGTTTCAAAAGTTGAAGTAATCAAAGGAAGTATATTAGAGGGCTCCTACAAAGAAGACGGTTTAGAGGGTTTAGGAGTTTTAGTTTCTCCAGCACTGGGAAAAAAATGTGTCAGATGCTGGAAGATAGATGAAAAAATTGATAATAACCTTGAAGACCCTTTGTGTAATAGATGTATAGAAGTTGTTAAGTAAATATGAAAAAAATCATTTATTTTCTTATGCTAGTAACAGTAATTATATTTTTTGATCAATTGACGAAGATAAAAATTTTACAATATATGTTACAGAATTCTGAAGAAATCAATCTATTACCCTTTTTAAACTTTACGTTAGTATTTAATTCAGGTGTTGCATTTGGAATTTTTAAAAGTTTTGGCCAATTAGTACCTCATGTTTTCTCCTTTATAGGAGTAGCATTTGGTTTAGGTCTAATTATTTGGGCTTTCTTAAATAAAAAACATTATTTTGCAATGTCATTTATTTCTGCTGGTGCACTAGGTAATGCAATAGATAGGATTAGGCTAGGAGTGGTAATAGATTTTATTGATATATATTGGAAAAATTTGCATTGGCCAGCCTTTAATATTGCTGATATTAGTATATGTTTAGGAGCTTGTATATTCTTATACTGTGAGCTATCTAAGAATAATAAAAGAAAGGTTTAATTCATTATGAGGGCTTTAATAAAGATATACTTTATACCTATGTCCATTGTTTTTCTTTTATATGGTTGTGGTGAAGTAAAACAAAAAATTGGTTTAATCAAGAAGGCACCAGATGAATACCAAGTTTATGAAAGTAAGCCTTTATCAGTACCTCCAAATTTTGAATTAAGGCCTCCATCAGAAGGTGCTATAGGGACTGAAGATGACAATAAAAACATCCTTTTTTCTGATAAAGATAAAACAGATGAAAAGTTAACATTAAGTGATGAGATGCTTTTAATTGAAGTAGGTGAAAAAGAAACAAAAGCAAATATTAGAAAAATTATAAATGATGAAAATTCTATAGAAGAAGTAGATAAATCTATTATAGATAAGATTTTAAATTTTGAAGCTGTATTTGATGAAAAAAGTAATGATCAATTAGAAGAAATTGATCCAGCTAAGGAAAAAGAAAGAATAGAAAAATTAGAAAAAGAAGGTAAGATAATTAAAAGCGCTAATGACGCAGTCATTATTGAGAAAGAAGGAAGTTTAGATTAGAGAATGTATAAAGATAAAAATTATATTTTTAATTCTTCAGGGTGGCAAGTTAGTGAGAATTTGCAAAAGAAAACTAATAGCATTATTGCGGACTTAAAAAAGAAACGTGAAGATAAAAAAATCCCAATTTTTTCTATAATAGATTCGGATCTAGATTTAGAAGAAATTATTGATAACGCAAAATTTTTTACTGATACAAAATTAAAAGATTTTGTTTTAATTGGAACAGGCGGCTCTAGCTTAGGAGCAGATTCTTTTATTCAGGCTCATAAATATCATCATGGTGATAAAAGCATTGGTTTTCATATATTAGATAATTTAGACCCTAACGCAGTTTCTGACATATTTGATGTAATAGAATCTTCTACAGCAAAGTTTTTAGCAGTGTCTAAGTCTGGAAAAACAACAGAAACTATAGCTTTATTACTAATTGTTATTAATTGGTTAATATCAAAAAATATTAAAGTTGAAAAATCAATAATGGTTATGTGTGAAGAAAATAGTGGGGAATTTCAGGAGTTAATAGAAATAGCAAAAGAGCATAATTTAAAAATAGTACAGCATCAAAAAGTAGGTGGACGGTTCTCTTCATTAACATCCACAGGGTTGTTACCTGCAGCTATAATGGGCTTGGATCCTTATATGATTAGAAAATTTGCTAGAGATGCACTAAACAATGCACTCAGAAATAACAACTTTATTTTAAAATCTGCTTCATTTGCTAATAATTTAAATGAAAAAAGCAACTTAAATTGTGTCATAAGTTATGGTGATGCTTTAAGTCCTTTAGTTGCTTGGTACAAGCAATTATGGAATGAGTCTTTAGGTAAAGACTCTAAAGGAACTTTCTTGCTTTCTGGAAAAGGTAGCTTAGATCAACATAGTCAATTACAAATGTGGTTGGATGGACCAAATATTGGTAACTATACCTTTTTAAAAGTTAATAATAATAATGGTTATAAAATACCTAAATCTGAAATTTCCCCATGGCTTTCTGGCATTTCTCTTGGTGAAATATTAAATACAATGGCAGAATCTACCTATGATGCCCTAAAAGAAAATAGAAGAGCAGTTAGAAGTATTAGCATACCTGATATATCTGTAGAAACCATATCTTCATTAATGGTCACGTTCATATTGGAAGTTTTAGTAGTAGCAGAATTATTGGGTGTAGATCCCTATACTCAAGATGCAGTGGAAGCAATAAAAATTAATACTTTCAAAAGATTAAAAAACTATGAATATAATAAAAAAACTACCTGAAAATTTAATTAACCAGATTGCTGCTGGCGAAGTAATTGAAAGACCTAGTTCAGCATTAAAAGAATTACTAGAAAATTCTATAGATGCAAATGCTACTGAAATAGATATTTATATCACAGATGGAGGTAAAACATTAATAGAAGTAGTTGATAATGGGAAGGGCATGACGGCTAATGATTTAAAAATGTGTTTACAAAGACATGCAACTTCTAAGATTACAGACGGAGATTTAGTTAATATAAATTCTTTAGGCTTTAGAGGAGAGGCATTACCATCTATAGGGTCAATTGCAGATATAAGTATTGACTCCCATGATGTTAATAAAAATGAATCTTGGAATATATCTGTTATTAATAATACTTTAAAAGATATTGAGCCATCAGTAATAAGAGAGGGCACTAAAGTCACTATAAGAGATTTATTCTCTAAAGTTCCCGCAAGATTGAAATTTTTAAAAACAAACGGGACAGAAGTAAGGTATTGTAAAGAAATTGTAAAACATTTAGCTATGTCGCATCCTAATATTGCTTTTTCATTTCACACTGATGCAAAGAAAAATTTTTATTGGAATAAAAGTGAAGGCATCAATTTTTTATCTACAAAAAAAAGACTCAAGCAGGTCATGGGTGAGGATTTTATTAATAGTTCAGTCTCTGTAGAAGAAGAGAGACCAGGCATGCTCTTAGTAGGTATGGTTGGCATGCCAACTTTAAATAGAAACACAGGAAGAGAACAATATCTTTTTGTTAATAATAGGCCTGTAAAAGATAGAAGTTTAATTGGTGCTTTACGAGCTGCTTATAAAGGGCTTATGGAACATAATCGTTTTCCTGTAGCTGTTTTGTTTTTAGATATTCTTCCTTCTGATGTTGATATAAACGTTCATCCTGCAAAGTCAGAAGTAAGATTTAAGGATGCTGGGAGAGTTCGATCCCTTATTATAAATGGAGTAAGAAATTCACTAGAAGGCGCTGGATTAAGTACAGCATCTGAAATATCAAATGCATTGCTAAATAAAATGAATATAAATTCTAGTTCTGTTAATGAAGTAAATAATAATTTTAATTTAAATAATATTCAAATTAGTCCTTCATCTAGATTGTTAGACCATAACGAGAGTGATGTTTTTGAAAAAGAAATTACTTACCCTCTTGGTGCTGCAATAGCACAAACACATGGTACTTATATAATATCAGAAACAAAAAATGGAATTATATTGATTGATCAGCATGCTGCTCATGAGAGAATAGTATTAGAAAAAATTAGAGCAGGTTTTCTAAATCAAAATATGCAAAAACAAATACTGTTGATACCAGAGATAGTAGAATTAGCAGAAGAATATTTTGAAGCAATTATTAGTAATATAGAAAAATTAACAAAACTTGGGCTTATAATAGAAAAATTTGATAAAAAAGCTGTTCTTATTAGGGAGCACCCTGCTATCCTGGATAAAGTAAATTTTTCAGTCTTAATCAATGATATTGCTGAAGAAATTATACACTTTGGTAGTGAGTTTATTCTTTCAGAAAGATTAGATAATATTTGTGGTAATATGGCATGCCATTCTAGTATTAGAGCTGGAAGATCTTTATTGAATTCAGAAATGAATGCTTTATTAAGAGAAATGGAAAATACACCTAATTCTAGCCAATGTAATCATGGTAGACCTACTTTTATCAAATTAGATATCAAAGATATTGAAAAATTATTTGGAAGAACTTGATAAATTTTTAAGAATAACTATTTCACTAATACCATATTGCTTTTTTTCAATTATATCTAAGTCTTTTAATATATTAAGAGGCGCATTTTTATGCTTTTCATATATATAAAGAGTATTTTTTTTTACCGCATCTGAACTAGCCCATATATCTAATAAGGAAGAAAAATTTTTTAGTTCATAAGGTGGGTCAAAAAAACATATATCATATTTTTTACTGGTCGCAATAGGAAAGTTTGCATCAGATTTAATTAAGAATGTATTTTTTTCTTCATCTAACTTTTTTATATTATTTTTTATGATATTAATTGCTTCTGAAGAGTTATCTATAAAAGTGCAAGATTTAAAACCACGTGATAAGGCTTCGAGCCCTAATGCACCACTTCCAGCAAATATGTCTATAACTTCCATATTTTCAATATTGTCATCTAAATGTTTTGAATGTAATAAAATATTAAATATAGCTTCCCTTAATCTTATTGAAGTGGGCCTAGTATTCAGACCTGCAGGTGTATCAATATTTATTCTTTTATATTTTCCACCAATAATTTTGATCAAGACAAATCTTTATCTTTAATGAATAAATTAATAATACTTTCCTCTACTTCTACAATCTCTCCTCTTTTAAGGTTACTTAGTTTAAAGGGCCCAAAATTTGTTCTAATTAAATCATTAATATGTAAATGAAAGTGTGACATTACTTTCCTTATTTCTCTATTTTTACCCTCTTTTAGTTTAACGGTTATCCAAGTATTTTTTCCTTTATTATCTAATA
>CAWVYV010000026.1:0-10807 GCA_963934475.1 uncultured Alphaproteobacteria bacterium
CCACTCATACAATATCCTATAGCGCCATAACCATTATGGTTTAAGTCTTCATTATTATCTAAGTAATCTAGAATATGTTTTGTATCTGATACTACTAATTCGTTAGTTGTATCATCCATAGTTTTAATCATAGCTGAAAAATGACTTTTATCGTCTCTAATTTTTGCAAAAGTAAATGGATAGGAACCTTCTTTTCCTACACGATAAAATAAATTTGGTAGTAACACATAATAACCCATACTAGCGAGTCTCCTAGCCATATCTCTCAGCTCTTCTCTAATTGCTGGTGCATCCATATAAATTATTATGGCGGGAAATGGCCCTCCTTCATCGGGTTTTACTTCAAATGTATCTATTAAACCATCTTTTGTTTCAATAGTAATAAAGTTTTCAATCATGATTTTCTTTCTATTAAATTAATATTTATTTAGTTATGCCCTGAAATATTTTTAGGTTTATAAGGTTTTTCTAATAAATTAATTTGTTTATCTGATAATTTTAATGATAAAGAGTTTATAAGAGTCTTTAACTGTTTTAGCTTTCCAGGACCTATTATAGGAGCTGTAATTCCTGGCTTTTGCGATAACCAAGCCAATGCTACTTCAACAGGCTCACGGTTTTCTTCTTTAGCGATACCTTTTAACGTTTCTAGTATTTCAAAGTCACTATTATTATAGTAGTAATCATCCGCAAGAACATCATTCTTTGACCTATCTGTCTCTCCTCCGCCTGTTTTATGCCTATTTCCTGCTAAAAAACCTCTTGCAAGTGGGCTCCATGGAGTAATTGCTAGGTTATCGTTTATGCATAATGGAATCATTTCTCTTTCTTCTTCTCTATAAATTAAATTTACATGGTTTTGCATAGAAACAAATTGTGTCCATCCATATTTTTTTGCAGTTTCCTGAGCTTTAACAAGCTGCCATGCAAACATACTTGAGGCTCCTATATATCTAGCTTTTCCAGATTTCACTACATCATGTAAAGCCTCCATAGTTTCTTCTATTGGTGTATCATAATCCCAACGGTGTATTATATAGATGTCAATATAATCCATTTTAAGTCTAGATAATGAAGCATCTATGGCATTAAAAATATATTTTCTGGATAATCCTTTTTGGTTTGGTCCTTCTCCCATAGGATTGTAAACTTTAGTAGCAAGAACAATTTCATCTCTATTTGCCATTTCATTCAATAGCTCTCCAGTAACTTCTTCACATGACCCATTAGAGTATACATCTGCCGTATCAAAGAAATTTATTCCAGCATCTAAAGCTTCTTTGAAAACAGGTTTTGCATCTTTTTTACCTAATGCATAATTTCTCCAACCTTCTTGCATTGCAAACATCATAGTTCCAAAGCAAAGTTTTGAAACTTTCATTCCTGTTGATCCAAAGCGAACATATTCCATAATGTAACCTCTAAAGTTTTTGCCTAGTCCTTTAGTTTACTTTTTTTACATTTCACGTCAATCGTATTACGATAGTAATTTAAATTATAATTTATAAATTATGTTAATAAAATATAAAAAGGTGCATTTTTTTTTAATAAATATATTCTTTATATATTATAAATTCATAAGGGTTAAAATGCTTATATTAAGAATAATAACTGCTCTTTTTATTTTTTCTAATCTTTCATATGCTGATGATAGGTTGATTTATGAAAAAGAAGCTAAAGCAGCGATTAAAGAATTAGCTATTAGTTTAAAAAAATCACTAAAGACTGTTTTGAAAGATTCAGGACCAATTGCAGCAGTAGAGTATTGTAATATAGCGGCTTTAGATATCACAGATAGAGTGTCTCTTGATAAGGGAATTATCTTAAAACGAACTAGTTTAAAAGTAAGAAATATTGCTAACATAGCTTCTTCATGGGAAAAAAATATTTTAAATAAGTTTGAAAAAAGAAAAGTATTAGGAGAATCTATAGGTACTATAGATTATCAGGAAGTATATTTAGATAATAATAATAAACCATTTTTTAGGTATATGAAGGCAATGCCTACTGGAGAGGTTTGTTTGACTTGTCATGGTTCTAATATAAAAAAACCTTTGCAAATAATAATAAATGAATTGTACCCAGAAGATAAAGCTTATGGTTTTAAAATAGGTGATATTAGAGGAGCTTTTGCTATTCAAATCCCATTAGATAATTGAGATATAATTTTTTATGATTCCAATTTATGATGATAACCCTGCATTAGGAAAACCATTATTAGTAATAACTATAATTACTTTATGTATTATTATTTGGTTCTGGCAGTCAGGTTTAGGTTATCAAGGTAATAACACAGTAATAGTAAATTTTGGGTTAACTCCTAAAGTATTTTTAGCTGAGCCATTACTTTCATTTTTTACTTTATTTACGTCTATGTTTATGCATGGTGGTTTCATGCACTTAGCTGGTAACATGCTTTATTTATGGATATTTGGAGATAATATAGAGGGTGCATTAGGTCATTTTCGTTTTATTTTATTTTATTTTTTATGTGGAATAGCTGCGGCTTTTACACAGATACTATCAGCGCCAGATAGTGCAATTCCTATGATTGGTGCTAGTGGTGCGGTATCAGGTGTTTTAGGAGCTTATTTAATTTTTTATCCACATGCTCGAATAAGAACTTTTGTTTTTTTAGGAATATTTATAACTTTTCTAAGACTTCCTGCTGTCTTACTATTGGGATTCTGGATTTTAGGACAGGTTATTAGTGCTTTTATTTCTAATCCTGGTTCTCCTGGGGTAGCGTGGTTTGCCCATTTGGGAGGGTTTTTTATGGGGATGTTATTAGCCCCTTTATTAAAGAAACCAAATATTAGTATTTTTCAAAAATCTAGAATTAAAGTGAAAGAAAAACCTATTAAAATTCGTTTTCGCAAATAATATTATTTTTATTCATTAAACTCTTGTTTTTCAGGAATTCTAGTAAAGGCTATTCTTGTGCCTGAAAAAGTTTTTATTTTTTTAGGTAGTTGCCCTAAAATAACGCTATCTCTACCAAAACGACCATTAATAGTGTCCATGGTTTGAGATATTTTTTCAAAGCGGTTTGTATTTAAAATTATTTTTGTATCAAAACTTTCAAATAGATTAGGGTGTAATTCATCTTTTTTTTCTAATTTATGAAGTGTTACACCAATTTTTTTTATTTTTTTTATTTTTTTATTTTTAATTAATTTTTCCCATATTTTTTTTGATTCTTCTAATAGTGTTTTATTATCACATGCACTATAAAATGTGCTTTTGCCTTCTAGTCTTAATCCTTTTTCTGTTTTTATGTTCAGAGATAATTTACTACTATAGTAATTCATTCTTCTTAACCTGCTGGCTGCTTTAAGTAATAAACGAGACATAACTTTTTCCGCTAATTCTGTATTTCTCCATTTAGGCTCTAACACGTGACTATGCCCTATAGTCTTTCTTTCTGTTTTAATGTCAGCAATTTCTTGTCCTCTTAACATATACCAAAATTTTTCTCCTTGAACATTTCCCCAAATTTTTCGCATATGCTTTGGAGGTATATTATAAAGTTCTGAAATTGATAAAATGCCAGATTTATTTAATTTATACTCCATTGCTCTTCCTATTCCTGTGAGGTCAGATAGCTTGAAGTGTTTAATCCTTTCTGGCACATCTTTACTATAAAGGATTTGTAGCCCATCTGGTTTTTCTAAATTACTTGCAGTTTTAGCAAGAAATCTATTAGGTGCAATTCCTATGGAACAACGTATATACTCACCAATATTTTTTTGTAGACCTATTTTTATAATTTTAGCTAGTTTTCTTGCTTTCTCTTCTTGTTTTTGGCTTCCTATTAGTTTGCATGCAACTTCATCTATAGACGAAATAATTTCTACAGGTATATATTTATCTATTTCAGCTAATATTTTATGGTGATATTCAACATAGTTTTCATGGTTTGCTTCTACACATATTAATTCTGGACATAATTTTTTTGCTTCATAAATCATTGTTCCTGTTTTAATACCATACGCTTTTGCTTCATAGCTTGCAGCTATTGCACATGTGGCATCTGTCATTACGGGAACTATGGCAATTGGTTTGTTTCGTAATTGCTTTTGTAGCTGTTGCTCAACACTAGCAAAATAACTATTCAAGTCTAAATAAAGCCAGTTCAGTATCATTTATTTCTCAAATGCAGAAAGTTAATTAAATTTATTTGTTCATGTTTTGTTCTAATTAATTGTGCAGGTTAAGTCAACAGTATTTAGTAAATCTAAGAAGATATTTTAAAAGTATTAACTGCAGCTTTAGGAAAATTACCAGAAGAAGAAATAGCTTTATTTAATTTTTTAAGATCTGGCTTTTGGCCATATTGAGTATTAAGCGTATGCGATAAAATTCCACTAGTTATTAATATAGTATTAATTTGCACAGTATTTCCTCCTAAAATATCCGTCTCTAAACCATCACCAATAATTGAGACGTTACTTAAATTAATTTTAGGAGATAACTTTTTTAAATATTTTATGGTTTCTAAAAAAACATTTTTATAGGGCTTTCCAAATTGCTTAACAGTGCCCCCTAATTTCATATACTCTTCTGCAATAGCACCAGCACAAAATATTTTTTTTCCATTCTGTCTTACAACAATTTTATCCGGATTAGCACAGATCATAGGTAATTTATTTTTTAAACATTCTTTTAATTCATCAGTATAATCTTCTAGTATATGATCAAAATCACGTGGACCAGTAATCAATATAAAGTCTGAATCTTTAGGACTATTAGATTCTTCAAATTTAGTATTATTTAATAAATCATTGTCTTCCTTTAGCCCTATAAAATAATATTTTAATCCAGGAACTAAATTAGTATTGTTAATTAGTTGGTTTCTGCATACATCACCAGAAGATATAATTTTATCATATAAATCTTTTCCTATTCCAATCTTTGATAACTTTTCACTTACTATATTAGATCGTCTAGGAGCGTTAGATAAAAGAATTGTTGGAAGGTTAAGTTTTCTAAGTTTTTGAAGTGTATTTAGTGCCTCTGGATATACTTCAATGCCATCCCATAATACACCCCATATATCTAGAATAAGTCCCTCTGAATCATTGATCATAAAATTTAGATCATCATAAAAAGGCACGTTATCATTACTTTTTTTAATCATTTAGATAGTTACCATTTGCTATTTCATAGGATTTGCTTCCTACTAGTTTCGAAAGCGATTTTTTCCCAATTTTTGTTGATAGTTCAATATTAATTTTATTTATTAATTCTGGGCCATTATATACTAGGCCAGTATACATTTGTAAAATAGTGGCGCCGGCAAGAATTTTTAAATAAGCTGTTTCTCCACTATCTATTCCTCCAATACCAATAAATTTTATCTTATTCTGAGCATGTAAATACGCTTTTGCTAACATTAGTGTGGATTGATAAAAAAGAGGTTTTCCAGATAGTCCCCCATTTTCTAATTTTTTCTTAGATATTAAATTATTAGGTCGTCTAATAGTTGTATTAGAAATACATAAAGCATCTATGTTATTATCTATTGCAGTATCAATAATTTTTTTTAATTCTGTATCACTCAAGTCAGGTGCAATTTTTAACCATACTTGTAAAGATGACCCTCTCTTGTTTTCTATCGTTTTTCTTTCATTATCTATGGTTTGTAATAGTTTTGAGAGCATATTGCTTGTTTGCAGATTTCTAAGTCTTGGAGTATTAGGCGAAGATATATTAATGGTTAGCCAATTAGCATAATGACCTAAATTTTTTGTAAGCTCCAAGTAATCACTAATATAGTCAGTTGTTTCTTTATTACATCCTATATTTATACCAAGAGGAATATGTGATTTATATTTTTTTAAACGTTTATGAATATAAGGTAAACCGTTACTTGGAAAGCCTAGCCTATTAATAATAGCATTATCTTGATGTAGTCTAAAAACGCGAGGTTTACTGTTTCCTGCTTGATATTTTGGTGTAATTGTTCCTATTTCTACATGAGATAATCCTAACTTATCTATTTTATGAAAAACTTCAGCATTTTTATCAAAGCCAGCAGCAAGTCCTATAGGATGTTTAAAATTTATATTACCTAAAGACACATTTAAATTTTTATAACTTTTTATAAAAATTTGAGGATATAAAATATTACTTAATAGTTTTATAGTAATGGTGTGAGATAATTCTGGAGGAATTTTATGTAATAACTTTAATAAAAGATTATTTATATATTTCATTTTTACCTTCTATTAAATTAATAAATCAATCATATAATTTTTTAGTTTATATCTCCATAAAAATATATTTATAATTGCTATTATACTTGCAGAAATATTATAAAATGCATATACTCATTCGCTTTCCTTATAGATAAATATAATTATAGATTACAGGGATAGTAAATGTTAAAACAAAAAAATAATTCTGAAAAAGTAGGTGTGATAATGGGCAGTCAATCTGACTGGGATACCATGAAAAATACAGTTAAAATTTTAGAACAGTTTTCTATTCCTTATGAACTTAATATAGTATCTGCTCATAGGACTCCAGATCGATTATATGCTTATGCAAAAGCTGCTAAAAATAAAGGTATTAAGGTTATTATAGCTGGGGCAGGCGGGGCCGCTCATTTACCAGGAATGGTCGCTTCTTTAACAAGTATTCCTGTTTTAGGTGTTCCAATTTTGAGTAAAGCATTAAGTGGCATGGACAGTTTGTTATCTATAGTTCAAATGCCAGCTGGAGTTCCCGTAGGAGCTTTAGCTATAGGAGATGCAGGAGCATTTAATGCTGGTATAATGGCAGCACAAATATTAAGCCTTAATGATAAATCTTTAGATAGAAAAGTAAAAAATTACAGAACTAAGCAGACAAATGCAGTTTTAGATAAACCGGTAATTGCACTTGAAAAATAAAGTTTTAGGCATTATTGGAGGTGGTCAATTAGGTAGAATGACAGCGCTTGCAGCAGCTAAGCTTGGAATAGAATGTCATGTTTATGATCCTGACCCTAATGCACCAGCATTTCAAGTTTGTTTTAAATCATATATTAATGACTATGAAGATTTAGATGCTATCAAACAGTTCGCTAAAAAAATAGATGTAGCTTTATACGAGTTTGAAAATATACCTCTCAAATCAGCTCAAATAATTGAGGAATTATGCCTATTAAGGCCTTCCTCTTTTGTTTTATCTATATCACAAGATAGGTTAGTAGAAAAAAATTTTTTAATAAATAAAGCTAAAGTTCAGACAGCTAAATTTTATGAGTGTAATAGTCATAATGACTTAGTTAATGCAAAAAAGCTCATAAAGGGTCAAGCAGTTTTAAAAACTAGAAGGTTTGGATATGATGGTAAGGGGCAAATTAAGATAGATCTTGATACAGATTTATTAGAGGCTTGGAAAAGTATAGGTAGTGATGAATTGATATTAGAAGAGTTTATTCCTTTTAAAAGAGAGCTAAGTATTATTATTGCTAGAGATCAAAATAATAAGGTTCAATTATATGATACTGTAGAAAATAAACATAAAAATCATATTCTGGACCAAACAATTGCACCAGCTCCTGGAATATCAAATAAAGTTTCTCAATTGGCTAGAGATATAGCTATTAGTATAGCTAATGAGATTGATCTTATAGGAATACTAGCTATTGAATTATTTGAACTTAATAATGGGGGTTTAGTAGTTAACGAAATTGCTCCCCGTCCACATAACTCAGGCCATTGGACGATGGACGGTTGTTTTACAGACCAGTTTGAACAGGCCGTCAGGGCCGCAATTGGAATTAATTTAGGTAGTACAGAAAGGTTATTTGATGTTGTTATGCAAAATTTAATAGGAGATGATATATATTTAGCAGATAATTTAATAAATGACCCTAATTGTAGAGTGCATAAATATGGAAAAAAAGAAATTAGACCTGGTAGGAAAATGGGGCATGTTAATCATATAATAAGATAAGAGTTATGCTTTAACTGATTTTAAATTTTTTATAATATTTATTAGTTTATTCGAAATGTTTAATTTTGATATTTTAGATTTTATCTTTCCTGATTGTTTGCCAAATTCTAAAACTTCATCAATCCTTCTATTGAGAAATAATTTTGTATCATGAATATTTTTACTTTTATCATTAAACCAGCATATTAGAGTAGTTATATAAACCCAAGAAAGAAGAATTCGTTTAGTATAATGATTATAGTCTGTAGAAGTATCTCCAGCAGACTTCCAAATAAGATCAGAAGTTTTCCAAAGGTGTTTTAAAGATTTAAATGGGTTAGAAGATTCGCTAACAAATATATGTTTAATAGAAGTTTTATTTTTTTTAAACAGGTCCAATCTAATTATTACTCCATTATAGATCTTGTCTCTAATTCTCATATTTTTATAATCCTGATTTTCTATCTTCTTCAACATTTTTTTATCGATAGTACTAAAAAAATATTGCTTTAACTCAAATATACCTTCAGGGAAAAGTCTTCCTAATTCGCCATCAGAGATACTACAATTTTTGGCTGCTATATGAAGCATTTTTTTATTAAAACCAAAATTTTTAATATCAATAAGCGCTCTATTAAGTATTATTTGTTTTTTTTTATCAAACTTTGTTGATTCATTATCCATTTATTCTTTCCAATGCCTAGCTTCACTTACAAATTGTAAGGAGGATAAATCTTTCATGCGTTGAGGATATAAAACTCCAAATAAATGGTCGCATTCATGCTGAACCACTCTTGCATTAAAACCTTCTGCAATAGTTTCTATTTTATTTCCTTCCATGTCTAACCCAGTATATTTAATTTTATTAGGTCTAGAAACTTTTCCTCTTAAACCGGGTACAGATAGACAGCCTTCCCAGTCTATACTAGTTTCTTTTGTGAGGACTTCTATTTTTGGATTGATAAGTGTTATCAATGAGGTTTCATTTTCATTAGCTGCTTCAAAAATCACTATTTGAAGAGATATGTGCACTTGAGGTGCAGCTAAACCAACACCTGAACCTCCTAAATCATTAAGAGTGTCAAACATATCATTAACTAATTTTTTAATTTCAGGGCTAGTAGGGTCTCTTACCTCTTTTGCTTTTTGTAAAAGTAATGGATGTCCCATCTTAGCAATCTTTAATATAGCCATATTTTTTCCAAGTTTAATATATATTATTACTAATATTTTTTCTTAATGCTTCACATACTTTAAAAGTTGTGTTATTACCACATTTTATATCGTTAATAATATATATTATTATTAAGTTTAATGTAAGGCGAGGAGAGAGAAGTGCAAGTAATTGTTAGAGATAATAACGTAGACCAGGCTTTAAAAGTACTTAAGAAAAAAATGCAAAGAGAAGGCATGTACCGAGAAATGAAAAAAGGTAGAGCATTTGAGAAGCCTTCTGAAAAGAGAGCAAGAGAAAAAGCTGAAGCAGTAAGGCGTTGGAGAAAACTACAAAGAAAGAAAGAGATGACTGAAGAATAGACTTCTACTTTAAGTCATAGTCTATTGATTAATTCACTATATTCTTTAATTGTTTGTTATTATATAATTTTTCTAAATTTTCACATATAAATTTAAATCTTCTATCCCATAATTGATGGCTCCACGCAGATGCATGAGGGCTTAACTTTACATTTTCTAATTTATGTAAGGGGTATTTTGAAGGGTAAAGCTTCTTACCTGAATCGTTTTGAGGGTAATTATACCAGACATCAATAACAGCTCCTCTAATTAATTTATTTTTTAATGCCTCATATAAATCACCTTCATTAATAATAGGACCTCTAGCAACATTAATAATGACAGCATTTTTGTTCATTTTTTTAATTAATTTTAAATCAATCATATCTTTAGTTGTCTTATTAAGAGGACAAGCAATTATAAGGTAATCAATTTTATTAATTATTTTTTTTATATTTTTTATAGATATAAAATTAATTTTACTATTAGGTTTATATTTTTCAATATCACGAACTATTGCTGTGATATTCATACCAAAAGCATTAGCTCTTTTACTTATCTCTTTTCCAATATGTCCAAAGCCGATAATTGCTAAATTTCGATTATATAACTCTCCATGAAAAGAAGTACTAGAAAAATAGCCTGACCAATCTCCTTTTCTAAGTTGAGCATCCATTTTATTTAAATTTATTTCAGATTCTAGCATGGATAATATACAATATTCAGCCATAGGAATTTCATGTTCAAAAGTATTGCTTACTTTGCATCCTTTTGGCACAGATTCAAAATGAATATTATCATAACCTGCTGCAGGAATTTGGATGAGTTTTAATTTTGGAGCAACTATACTTTTATTTGGCCAGCGAGTTGTTATAAAAACATCAGCATCAAATAATTCTTTGATAAGTAAGCCAGGTTTATTTTTTACACTTAATATATCATAATTGGATAAAGTGTTTGTTTTTTTAAAGTTATGTTTTAAATACTTTTCAAAATCTATATCAAGACCACCAGGTATTACAATTTTAAGTTTTTTTTTAGTCATTTTTTTCAATAATTTATTATATAGTAAATATTATATACAATAAATTTTTATTTTATAAAAGCATTCATAGGAGGTATCAATGCTAGTAGAACAAATATGGACAGGAAACGCTTATAGAAACTATAATTATTTAGTAGCTTGCCCACATACAGGTGAAGCTATAGCTATTGATCCTTTAGAATCGCAGATGTGTTTTGATAAAGCTAAAGAAAATGGTTGGGAAATCACTAAAATATTAAACACACATGAGCATGGTGATCACACAGGAGGAAATATTAATTTATCTAATTTAACAGGTGCTAAAGTAATGGCACATAAAGG